>JAEYZV010000562.1 GCA_023427865.1 Acidobacteriota bacterium | reverse complement strand
GCCGGACCCCTTCCGTTCGTAGACGCCGGGCCCCGCCCGGCGGGCACGCGTCGGGCCCCGGCCGCCGCCTACGTCTCCGCGGGCGGGCCGGAGTCTCTGAGTGCATCGAGGACGCGGGACGGCAGGACGCCGGTCATGCAGCGGTGGTCGAGCGGGCACTCGCGCAGCATGCAGGGGCGACACCACACCTCGTGCGTCAGGATGCGGTGTGGCCCGAGCGGCGCGGTGGCGTACTCACGCGTGGGGCCGAACACCGCGACGGTCGGCGTACCGATGGCGGCTGCGACGTGCATCGCGCCGGAGTCGTTGGCCAGCGCCCGCGACGCAACGCCGAGCACTCCCACCAGCGCCAGCAGGCTCGTGCGACCCGTGAGGTCGACGAGGCGCGTACGGGCGCTCGCCGTGAGTCCCGTCTTCACCTCCGCCGACGCCCCCCGATCGGCACCGGCGCCGACCAGCACCACTGCCCCTCCGTCGGCGATCCAGCGCTCGACGACCTCCGTCACGTGCGCCGGCGGCCACTGCTTCGCCCTCCCGTACGCGGCGCCCGGCGCGCAGGCGAGCAGCGGCGCGGCGCCATCCCACCCGTGCTCGCGCAGCAACACCAACGCCTCTGCACGCGCGTCGGACGGCACCTCCGCACGGACCTCGAGCGCCGGTCGTGGCACCCCGAGCGCCTCGACGAGCGCGGCGTAGTAATCGGCGTGATGCGTCGAGACCCGCCGCGCCCTGCGCGGCGCGATCGCCCGCGTGAGCAACCGTGCCCGCATGTCGCGACGGTATCCCCAGCGCTCGGGCACGCCCGCCCGCTGCATCACCAGCGCGCTGGCGAAGGAGTTGGTGAGCAACAGCGCGAGATCGTAGCCCCCGGCACGGACCTGATCGGCATGCCGCAGCACGGCACGCACACCACGTCCGGGCGTGAGCGGCAGCGCGCCGGCGCGCGCCGAGAGCACCGGCACGATCGGCGCAAGCCCCGCCGGCACCGCCACGTCGACGGTGGCGTCGGGCCAGGCGTCGTGGACCACGCGGAGGGCGGGAGCCGCCATGACCAGGTCGCCGAGCCAGTTGGGGCCGCGCACCACCACACGGCGCGGCGCGTTCACGGCTCGCCGTCTCCCGGCGATTCGTCGACCGCCAGCGACGGCGACTCCGTCGTCCGCACGTCCTCGCGCCAGCGCCGATGCATCCAGAGCCAGCGTTCAGGATTGGCGCGCACGTACCTCTCGAGCGCCTTCGTGCACCGCTGCGTGAGCTCGCGCACGGCATCGGGCGTGTCCGCTGCGGGCACGTCCAGCGGGCGTTCGTAGATCAACCGGTACCGGCCGTCGTTGAGCGGCAGCGAGAACGCCGGAATCACCGCCGCGCCGGTGCGCATCGCCAGGACCGCCACCGCCGACGTCGTGGCCGCCGGACGCCCGAGGAAGTCGACCTCGACTGCGTCGGCCGTCAGGATGTGCTGATCGATGAGCACCGCAACCGACTGGTTCGCGTTGAGCGCGCGCATGATGCGCCGCAGCCCGCCCTTCCGGTCGATCACCACGTTGCCCGTGCTGCCGCGCAGGTCGGTGAGCATGCGATCGAGCAGGGGATTGTCGAGCGCCCGCGCGACCACCGCCATCGGCCCGACCTGCAGGCCGTGCGCGAGCGCGTGCAGTTCCCAGAAGCCGAAATGGCCGGTGACCAGCAGCACGCCGCGTCCGGCCGCATGCGCGGCCTCCACGTGCTCGGCCCCCGCGAACTCCACGAGTGCGAGCTGCTCCTCGCGCGTCCGTCCGGTGAACCACAGCAGCTCGATCAGCTTCCGGCCGAAGTGGGCGAACACCTCGCGCGCGATGCGCGTCCGTTCCTGCGGCGATCGCTCGGGAAACGTCGCCGCGAGGTTGTCGAGCGTGATGCGCCGGTGGCGCGCGTCGAGGCGATACCCGAGCCAGCCGATGGCGTGACCGAGGCGCGTCGCCGCACGCTGGGGCAGGCGCCGGACGAGACCGGTGACCCCGCGCACGAGCGCGTACTCGAGCCGATGCCGCCGCGAGAGGGCCGGGGCGTCGCTCACGCGCCCTCCGGATCGAGCGCCAGCTTCGCCCGGAGCCACGACGCGAACTCGTCGGCGGGTTCGATCACGACGTCGAGCGGCACCACCGCCATCGGCACGTCGATCGGCAGGTGTCGTTCGAGCTTCACGGCATCCTTTGCGGTGGTCACGATGGCCGCGGCGCCGACGCTGCGGGCGCGCGCGGCGATCTGCCGCACGTCGTCGGCATGGTAGCGATGATGGTCGCGGAAGGTCATCACGTCGGCGAGCGTCCAGCCCGCGTGCCGCAGGTCGTCCACCAGCCGGGAGGGCTCGGCGATGGCCGTCACCAGCAGCACGCCCTTGTCGTGCAGGCGGGAGAAATCGGTCGCACCCGACAGCGGATGCAGCGGGCCGAGATGGCGGCGGACCTCGAAGATCGGCATCTGCGCCGCGCGGCCGAGCGCCAGCTGCAGTCGGGACGCGCTCGTGTCGACGGCCAGGAGGGCGTCGGCGTGTTCCAGGGCGTGCACCGGCTCGCGCAGGCGCCCGGCAGGAAGCACGTCGCCGTGCAGCACGTCCTCGAGCGTCACGAGCACCAGGTTCGCATCGCGCGCCAGTTGCATGTGCTGGAACCCATCGTCGAGCACGTGGACGGTGCAGTGCAGGTCGTGCTCGGCCACGCGTCCGGCGCGATACCGCTGGGGATGCACGAGCACGCAGCATCCCGGCAACTCGCGCGCCAGCATGAACGGCTCGTCGCCGCTCTCGGCCAGCGTCGCGCGCATGGCGTCGGCATCGCGCACCACGACGACGTCGCGCGACGGCACCTCGCGCCGGTACCCGCGACTGAGGACCGACGGCCGCTCGCCCCAGCCGTGCAGCATCCGCGTCACCGCCGCCACGACGGGCGTCTTGTTGCGGCCACCCACGGCGAGGTTGCCGACACTCACGACCGGACGTTCGAGCCGAAGCGGGCGCCGTTGCCGCAGCTCGCGGCGCAGGTCCGCGCCACGCCCATACACCCGCGCCGCCGCCCGCAGCATCGACAGGCTCCAGGGATCGCTCACCGTGCGGTCCCCGCCTGCCCCGCGGCCCGCGCTGCTCCGGAATCGTGCGCACTCATCGCTGCCGTCACTTCACGCATTGTCCGATCGACGGCGCCCCGATGCCGATCGAGTACGCCGCGCGCCGCTGCCCCAAGGGCCTGGCGCCGCGCCGGATCGGCAAACAGCGCAAGGATTTCGCGCTGCGCGGCTCGTGCGTCGGACACCTGCACGAGGGCACCCGCCGCGAGGAAGAGGTGGGCGATCTCGGCGAAGTTCGACATGGAAGGACCGACGACGATGGGGCAACCGAAGCGCGCGGGTTCGAGGATGTTGTGCCCGCCGGCTGGCACGAGGCTGCCGCCGACGAACACCACCGTGGCCTGCGCGCAGAGCGCGGCGAGCTCGCCGATCGTGTCGAGGACGAGCACGTCGAAGGGCTCGGCGCTGTCCGGCGTGAGTTGCGTCCGGCGTACCACGCGCAGCCCAGTACGCCGCGCGAGCGCCGTGACGCCGTCGAAACGTTCGGGATGGCGCGGTGCGAGCACGAGCGCCGCGTCGGGTGACGAGCCACGCAGTTGCTGAACGGTTTCGAGCAGCACCTCGTCCTCACCGGCGAGCGTGCTCGCAGCGATCAGCACCGGACGACCGGCGAGCCGCTGCGACACGTCGGCAACCGCGCGCGCCGGGATGACCGGCGCGTCGAACTTCAGGCTCCCGGTGACGACGACGCGCTCGGGCGGTGCGCCGATCGCCCGGAGCCGTGCGGCGGTCTCCTCCGATTGCGCGCACATGCGATCGAAATCGTGCAGCACGCGGCCGAGCCACCGGCGCACACGGAGGTACCGCGGGAAGCTGCGATCGGAGATGCGGGCGTTCACGAGCAGCAGCCCGATGCCATTGGCGCGGCACAGCCGCGCCACGTTGGGCCAGATCTCGGTTTCGACGATGACGAGCACCGCCGGCCGGAGGTGCCGCAGCACCCGGCGCACCACCCAGGGCAGGTCGAGCGGGAAATAGAACACACCCGCGATGCCAGCCAGCCTCGACTCGGCCATGTGCCGGCCGGTGCGGGTCGTCGTGGACACCACGACACGCCAGCCCGGGTGTTCACGACGGATGGCGGCGACCAGCGGCGCGGCACCGAGCACCTCCCCGACCGACACCGCGTGCAGCCAGAGGGTCGGCTCCGGGCCGGCGGCAAGCGGCGCAGGCAGGCGACCGAGGCGCTCCCGCCATTCATGCCGGTACTTGCCGTGCCGCACCGCCTGCCAGGCCAGCCACGGCGCAAGCACGACGAGCGACGCGACGCTGATCAGCGTGTAGGCGAGATACATGGGCAGCGGTTCGAAGGTCGCTCACCGCAGGGGTGGGGTGCGCGGCGTGCGTGAAGCCGGGCCGACCGGCGTCGCGGTGCTCGACCGCAGACGCAGGCAGGACTCGCGCGAGTATATCGGACCAGCCCATCGGCGGCAGGACCGGCGGCATTCGCGATACCATGCTCGGTCGTGCTCGCCTGTGCGTCCCGGACACTGGGGCGCCGGCGGGCGACATGTTTCCGTCCGTCTTCATCCGCAGGTCTGCGACCGCGTGGGAGGTTCCTCACATGGGCATCAAGGTTGGCATCAACGGGTTCGGGCGCATCGGGCGCGACATCATGCGGGCAGCGATGGGCACCGGGCAGCTCGACTTCGTGGCCGTGAACGACCTCACGGACACCAAAACCCTGGCCCACCTGCTCAAGTACGACTCGATCCTCGGCAACCTCGACGCGACGGTCGAGTCCGGCGACGGCTGGATCAGCGTCAACGGCGACAGGTTCCAGGTGCTCGCGCAGAAGGATCCGGCACAGCTGCCCTGGAAGGACCTCGGCGTCGAGGTGGTGTTCGAGGGCACGGGGCGCTTCACCAAGCGCGAGGATGCGGCCAAGCACATCGAGGGCGGCGCCAAGCGCGTGATCATCACCGCCCCCGCGACCGGGCCGGACGCGACGCTGTTGATGGGCGTCAACCACGAGCTGTACGACCCGGCCAAGCACGTGGTCGTGTCCAACGCCTCGTGCACGACCAACTGCCTTGCGCCCTTCGCCAAGGTGCTCCACGAGCAGTTCGGCATCGTCAAGGGCTGGATGACCACCATCCACAGCTACACGAACGACCAGCAGCTGCTCGACCTGCCGCACAAGGACATGCGCCGGGCGCGCGCCGCCGCGCTGTCGATGATCCCGACGACGACGGGTGCGGCCAAGGCGATGGGCGAGGTGATGCCCGAGCTGAAGGGCAAGCTGGATGGGATGTCGATGCGCGTGCCGACACCGAACGTGTCGGTGGTGGACCTGGCAGTGATCGTCGGCAAGAAGACCACCGCGGAAGAAGTGAACGCCGCGTTCAAGGCTGCCGCGGCGGGTCCGCTCAAGGGCATCCTGGCGGTCGAGGACGAGCCGCTGGTGTCGATCGACTACCGCAAGAACCCGAACAGCTCGATCATCGACTCGGCGTACACGAAGGTGATGGACGGTGACTTCGTGAAGGTGCTGAGCTGGTACGACAACGAGTGGGGCTACAGCAGCCGCTGCGTCGATCTCCTGATCTACATGGCGAGCAAGGGCCTGTAAGCGCATGGCCAAGCGTTCCATCACGGACCTGAACCTGAAGGGTCGACGCGTGTTCATCCGCGTCGACTTCAACGTGCCCATCAAGAACGGGCAGATTGGCGACGACACGCGCATCCAGGCGTCGCTGCCGACCATCCGGTACGCGCTCGAGCAGGGTGCGACGGTCGTCCTCGCCTCGCACCTGGGTCGCCCCAAGGGCAAGCCCAACCCGGAGTTCACGCTGCAGCCGGTGGCCGACCGGCTGGCGTCGCTGCTGGCGCGTCCGGTGGTGTTTGCCGCCGACTGCGTCGGTGAGCCGGCCGCGGCGGCGATACGGGAGGCCGGGGCACCGGGGGTCGTGCTGCTCGAGAACCTCCGGTTCCATGCCGAGGAAGAGGCCAACGACGCCGGGTTCGCGCAGCAGCTCGCGGGGCTCGCGGACGTCTACGTCAACGACGCGTTCGGGTCGGCGCACCGGGCGCATGCCTCGACCGAGGGGATGGTGCAGTTGGTGCCCGAAGCCGCCGCCGGGCTGCTGATGGCCAACGAAGTGGCCTACATGGGCAAAGCGCTGACCGAACCGGAACGCCCCTTCGTGGCAGTGCTGGGCGGCGCCAAGGTGAGCGACAAGCTGGAGGTCATCCAGAACCTGCTGCCGAAGGTCGACGCGCTGGTCATCGGCGGGGCGATGGCCTACACGTTCCTGAAGGCGCAGGGTCTCGAGGTCGGCAAGTCGCTGGTGGAGGC
>JAEYZV010000412.1 GCA_023427865.1 Acidobacteriota bacterium | reverse complement strand
GCTTGGGGTCGAGCGCATTGGCGTCGAGCATCGCCCCGACCGTGCGCAACGGGTGGGTGAGGTCGCGGTACGGCGTGCCGTCGATGGTGGCGCTGCCGGGGGGAGGCCCGTGGGGGGCGCGCCCCCGCCCCCGCCGGGGGGGGGGTTGGCGGGGCCGGGCGTGCGGAAGCGCCGCGGGTGCCAGGCTAAGCGACAGCTCCATGCGAACGCTCGTCCCCGTCGCCTGCCGCCACCTGCTTTGCCCGCCGAAGCACGCAGTGCGAAGTCGGGTCAGTCGTTTGTCAGTTCGGGCCGGTGGTTCATGCTCCACCGGCTCTAAGATGCATCGTTAGCGGCCACTCAATCGCGGGTTGTTGCGTGCTTGCGATGCGTTCCTGGTGTCTGCGACCCCGGCTCTTTGGGAACGGGGTCGCATCTCGGTCGGCTCACGCGGGTCTCGCGTTGCCTGCCCGCCGTAACCTCAAGGAGGCGAAGGTGGGTCAGTCAATTGTCAGTCGTCACGATTTCCTTACGGCATCGAGGTGGGGCCAGTCTCGACGTGGACGGGCGGCTGGGACGCCGACAGATTTGCGATCACCTTGGCGATGCCCACTGACTGGGCCGGACTGCCGTACGCGACATGTACGGCACCGCCGCAACTCCACAGCCAGGTGGTGCCGAGGATCTCGGCCCGGACCTGCAGCACCTCGCTATACTGGCCGCGAGTTGTCGATGACTCTGGACGCCGTCGCCGCAGCCGTAGGCCAGCTCGCCCCCCGACTGAAGTCGGAGTTGGGCGTCGCAGCGCTGTATGTGTTCCGCTCGGTGGCTCGCGGCGACGCTCGTCCGGACAGCGACGTCGACGTCCTGGTCGAGTTCGACGGACCGGCGACGTTCGCACGGTTCATGGACCTCAAGGCCCTGCTGGAAGACACCTTGCACACGCGCGTGGATCTGGTGACCCGCACAGCCCTGCGGCCACAACTGAAGCCACGCATCGAATCCGAAGCACGCCGTGTCGCGTGACGTGATCCCGGTACCTCGATGACATGATCGAGGCGTGGCGCCATACCGGGCAATGCGTTCCCACGAAGAATGCTCCCCGCGCCAGGGGGGGTTCGTTCCGGTTTGCGGTCTCCAGCGTTTGATCCGTATACCGCGCGACGTGGCGGCCGGTCGTGAGCCGGAAAGTCGCTTTCAACGCCTGGGCATCGCGGCATCTTCGCGACAGGCCGCGCGGCGGGCCCTGTGAAGATGGAGGTCGCCCGTGGCAGAGCCTCGAATAAAGCCGACGCTCGAATCGTCCGACTTCACCACGGAGGTGCCCTCGTCGGTCCGCACCAGGCTGGAGAGCTGTCTGCGATCCGACCCCGCCCACATCTTGCCGAAAGCGCGTGGCGGCCAGGATGGCGCACATGTGGAGGCGGTGCAGAAGGCGCTGAAGAAGATCAACGCGGCCTTGCCGTCCGAGCTGAAGATCGGCGACATCACCGACGCCGCCGGTGTCTACGGCGTGAGCACCGCTGGCGTCGTGCGAAAGTTCAAGGAGCTGAACGCGATCCAGCGAACGGGTCAGCCGCTGGACGACATCGTCGGCCGCATGACCATCAGCGCGCTGGACGACGCGCTGACGAATCTAGGTCTGCCTCCGAGCCCGCGTCCCATCCCGCCTCTGCCACCGCTGCCAGTACCGCCTGAGCCCAACGTCCTTCCCGTGGCGTTCTGCCGGCAGAACAGGAACATCGTGCTGGATGGGACGACCGCCGTGCAGCGCACGCCGCCGATGCTGCCGGCGCAGTGGGTCGGCAGGACGCAGGCGACCTTCGACGTCATCTGTGCCAACCCACTCGGCAATCAGATTGTGCAGATGGTCAAGGAGCAGGTCTTCATCAGGCCCTTCCTGGAGAACGCGGCCAATGCCTCTTCGGACGGGCGGGTGTTCATCATTGCGGGTGCGTGGGAACTGCAATTCACGGCAGACAATTTCGACAAGGTCCAGACTCAGCCTGGCGCCAGAGCCGATGAAGTCCTGCTGCACGAGCTGATTCACATGCTGGAACACAATTTCGGCGGCTACAGAAACGCCGCCGACAATTCCGTGGTGTTCGACGGCGCTGATTTCCTGACGGTCAATGGATCGAATGTGTATTCCAGCGTGTCGTTGCGCGGGCTCCGGCACGATCATCAGCGCTTCGATCCCATGGCGGCGCGATACTCCGGTGACCCGAGCGAACACATGATTCTGTTCCGGGAGAACTACGAAAAAGCGTTCGACAACAACCAGGCATTGTTCAATCTGTTCAAGAATCAGCGCGCCTCGTGGAATCCGTTCGCACTGTTCACACGGAACGTGACCAGCAGGCAATTCCGCGTCCGGGTGTCAGCAGAGCGGGAGTTCGAATGGCTCTACGACCTGTTCAGTGATTCCACGGCGCGCTGGCGCGATACGAAGAACATCGCCGAGTTCGGCGTCGGCACCTGGAAGATGGCGACCATCGCCGAGCCCCCCGATTTGACCAGCCGGGAAGTCGTCAGTGTGGATTGGAAGGGCGGCGGCTTCGACCGGTTCCCGCTCCGCGCGACTGGAACCACGGTCGACGGCAGAAACAAGACCGGCGGGGTCGAACGCGATTCGAAGGTCGTCCAGCAGTAGCAGCGAAGATCGCGGCCCGATAGCTCAGGCGAACCCGAGCCAACCGCGCATGTCCTTCGGCAGCCCGAGTTCTCCCAGGGCACGCCACCCGTTGTCGCCGTTGGTCATCGCCACGAAGCCCGATCGCGCCGTGATCGATGCGCCGGCATAGGCGTGAAACCCTCGACCGTTGCCCCCATGTGCGATGACCGGACCGTCCGCGGTCGGGAACACCTGCCAGCCGAGCGCCCACGAGCTGGCCGGCGCGTCGCCCGCCGGCAGGGCGATCACGGGCGTCACCATCGTCGTCAGCCCGGTGCGCGTCAGGTGCGTGGCACCCGCGTCTGTGGGGGACATGGCTTCGATGAGGAAACGCGCGTAGTCCGACGGCGTGGTGTGCAGTCCGCCGGCAGACGCATATCGCGCCGCATCGGCGGCACTCGGGTGCGCTTTCGGCAATGGCCGCCCGGTGCCGTCGTGCGGCATCGCCGCGCGAGCTTCCCATGCCGGGCGCCAGACGTAACCGCTGGACGTCATGCCGAAGGGCGCCAGTACCCGCTCTCCGAGCAGGACGTCGATGTCGGTCGCACACACCCTCAGGTCGCCTTCGTAGGTGCCGCAAGGCTCGGGCAGTCGTCGTCCTATGAGGTCCGTGACGATCGACTGCAGGTACGAATACGCCTCGCCGGAGTAGAGCCAGCGTTCACCCGGTGCGAACTGCATGGCAAGCGGCGTCGCCCCTGACCGCCAGGTCGGCACGCCGCTCGTGTGGGAGAGGACATGACGCGCCGTCACGCGATCGAACCGGGGGTCATCGACGAGCCGGGAGGCGCCTGGATAGGTGATGAGTGGCGTATCGAGGTCAAGGACGCCACGCTCCGCAAGCAGCATCACCAGATAGGCGAAGACCGGCTTGCTCATCGACTGCGCCTCGAAGATCGTGTCGTCGGTCACGGCGCGAGCGGAGTCGACCGCGGCCAGACCGAACCCGCGTCGCCAGGCGATTTCGCCGTCGCGGATGAGCGCCACCGAAAACCCGGGCACGTGGTGCGTCGCCAGCAGCGCAGGCACGCGCTGCGCGAGCCATCCGGTGAACCGGTCGAGCCGTGTATCCACGGCAGGACGTGGCGGCCCCGACTCGCGACCGCAGGCGAGCGCGGCTGCCAACGGGAGGCCGCAACCTGTGGCCCTGATCAGGAGCGCGCGTCGGGAGACGAGCCCATCTGGCATGTCGATCCGTCCGAGGCGCGTCAGAGTAATGGCATGTGCTCGCGCGGCCTGCTGACGGCTCTCGACGCTCGAGTCCCGCATGTCGCCAGCGCGATGCGGCGGGGAACGCGCGCCCTCGCCCGCGTGACGAGTTGGCGGCGGTTCGCGAGGCATTGCAGGTACGCGGCCGGGTCCGGGTTCTACGTGGTCAGGCCTGCTGCGAGAGCTGCTCCAGCGCTTTCTTCAAGCGCCGATCGGCTTCCTGTGCCACGGGGTGCACGTCGCCCCGGCTCACCAACGCAAACAGGGCCTCGGGCCTCGCGATCGACACGACGCTGCCGCCGTTCTCCTCCCAGACGCACACGTTGCACGGCAACAGGAGCCCGATGCCGAGTTCCGCCTCGAGTGCCCGGTGAGCCAACTGCGGATTGCAGGCACCCAGGATCGTGTACTGCCGGAAGTCGCGGTCGAGCTTCGCCTTGAACGTCGACGTCACGTCTATCTCCGTGAGCACGCCGAAGCCTTCGGCCTTCAGCGCCTCGATTGCTCGCGTCCGCGCCGTGGCAAACGGAACGTCGCGGAGATGAGCGGTGTACCCGTACGCGGGATCGGAGGTCGTGTCGTCTTGCATGTACGCACTCCTTCTGGACGTCTGCTGCGCGGCGATGACCTCGCAGCGTGGGCTGCCCGTGGCCGTCTCGGGGCGGTCCGCTGAAGGCGGCAGGGGCGCCGTTGGGATACGGAACGCGGTGGCGTGGAGCTATCGTAGCCCAGTCGCGGGGCGCGGCATGACCGGGGGGCCACTGGACGGCGAGGCTCGACCTGGCCCGCGGCAGGCGGGGACAATCGCGCGCCGGCAGAGGCGATGCGAGGCAGCAGTCACTGGGGCTACAGTCATCCGATGCGACAGAACCGCTCGGTACCACCCTGCACGGTGATTCCTGTGCTGATCTACCCCGATCCCGGCGCCGCCGCTGAGTGGCTGTCGCAGGCGTTCGGCTTCACCGTGCGCCTTCGGATCGCCAACCATCGCATCCAGATGAAGGCCGGGGAAGGCTGCGTCACCATCGCTGAAGGGACGGCCGCGCCGAACGACTCACATGTCATCCAGGTCCGCATCGAGGATGCCGACCGACACTGTGAGCGAGCGCGTCGGAACGGCGCCGTCATCGTCAGCGAGCCGCAGGACCACACTTACGGCGAGCGCCAGTACAATGCCCAGGATTTTCTTGGCCATCGCTGGGACTTCACCGAGACCATCGCCGACGTCGCTCCCGAGGACTGGAGCGATGGGGCGTTTCACCTCGAGTGAAGCATCGGTCCGTGGACGACGCCTCCCGCGTCACTCCCGGCCCGACGCCGGGTCCGCCGTCCGCTCGCGCAGTTTCGGGTAGTTCACCGCGACCCACGCGTCCAGTTGTCTCACCACGGATCGCGCCGCATCCCGCCACGGGTCGCCGGCGCCCGTGATCGGAAACGTGTAAGCGCCGATGGACACGTCGGTGTACACCGACATGATCTCGGGGCCATCGTCATACGTGCGCCGGGTCACACCGACGACGATGACGGCGTCCGCCCGGTCGGTGACCAGTCGCACCCACCTGGTCTTCACGGCCGCGAACGCGGCCTGGATGTCCGTGACCGAGTCGGCGATTTCCTTGCCGTCGGTGCCGGGCTGCGTGAACTCCGGCGCGGTCCCCTCGGGGTCCACTGCCGTCACGTACACGGGAACCCGTGCGCTGGGGTCTTTCGGCGGTGCCGGCTTCTGTGCGGCAACGCCCATCGCCGGCCACAGCAGCAGGCTGGCCGCGCACACTGCCCACAGGAACAGTCGTCTGCGCATCTGCGCCCTCCCGCCCGTAGACAACGATCGACGTCCACGGCCCGAACTCTCCCTGCGAGGTTGACCGATGGTGGCGGAGTCGCGTCGGGTGGGTGGAACCACCCCTCGCTCGCGCGTCGGCTAGACTGGCTCGCGATGACCAATGACGTGTTGCGAGCCTATGCGCTCCGCGGCCTGAA
>JAEYZV010000436.1 GCA_023427865.1 Acidobacteriota bacterium | reverse complement strand
CACCTCCGCCAACCCCGCGACGAGCCGGCCCGGTCTCGCCGCGCCGCGTGCGGCCGCGCCGTGATCCGGATCTCCGACGCGATCGCGGTGCACGAGGCCGAGCTCGAGGAACGCTTCGTACGTGCCTCCGGACCTGGCGGCCAGAACGTCAACAAAGTCGCGACCGCCGTCCAGCTGCGTCTCGACATCGGGGCATCGGGTTTGCCGGCCGCCGTGAAGGCCCGGTTGCGGCGGCTCGGTGGGAGCCGGGTGACGGGCGACGACGTGCTGGTCATCGAGGCGCGCGAGTATCGGACACAGGCGGGCAACCGCGTCGCCGCGCGCGAACGGCTCCGGGCGTTGCTCGAGCAGGCCGCAGTTGCCCCGAAGCGGAGGCGGGCGACGCGTCCGACGCGGTCTTCCCAGCAGAAGCGGCTCGAGGCCAAGACCAGGCACGGCGACCTCAAGCGAGCGCGTCGCAGCGGCTCCGACGACTGACGGCTGGTCAGTGCCTTGCAGCGGTGGGGGCATGGATACCAACCGACGCAACACGACGCACACGCCGGACCGGGACCGGGCCGACGAGAAGCAGCCAGCCAGGCAGGGCGACATCCTGGGCATCTCGGATGCCGACCCGGCCGTGGAGATCCCGCGTGCCACGACCGATCGTGGCGGCAACCCGGAGGGCATCGAGATCGGACCCGCGGCCTCGCCGATGGGCGGTCTGCGGCGCACGAAGGGCGCCACGGGCATCGACATGGGAAGCGGCGGTACCGGCACGGGGATAGAGCCTGCCCGTACCGACCGACCCGACCCTACCGAGTAGTCGAGGACGAAGGACGAAGGAAGGAAGGAGGAAGGAAGGGAGGGCCACGCCCTCCCTCCTCCTCCGTCCTGCCCGCTTTCATCCCTCCTCGCTTTCATCCTTCGCTCTTGCTCTCGTCGCGCTGTCGCCCTCCCGACAAATTTCGTCGTCTGCCGTCAGCCACACCTCGCTCTGGCGAAGCCCTGCAATAACAACATTTGCTCATCCATTAGAGCGTCTGTCGGCTTGGTGACAGTAAAAGCGGGAAGAGGTGTTGCCGTTTGCAACAATTGGTACATCGTCTGGGCCGGCGGCAGGGGCGGAATGGCGCTGCGACAGACGGAATTGCATGTCGAACGCGACCAAATGGGCGTACCCGCAGATTACACGTGTCTTGGCCTGATGCTTGCTATTACAAGGCGCGGGTTCGCGTCGGTCGTGAGCCCTTCCCAAAAGCTGGACGTGCACACAAGCGGGTCTGTTCGTGAGGTCCCGTGAACCATAGAGGTATGCGTGTGTGCGCGTGCGGTCTGCCGGTGGACGGTGGCTCCTCGCGAGGCGCTCCGTCCCGTCCCTAGCAAGGCGCGTCCTGGTATCCGCGCAGTCGCGGTGCGAGAGGCTCTGTGCGCGTGGGACCCGGCTGCTGCGGGAAGGACGACCGGCAAGGCAGGAGTCTTACCGAATGCTGCTTCCGTCCGTCCGTCCCTCCCCCGCCCGTCCGAGGTCGCTCGTGCTGCTGGCCCCGACGGCGTCGGTGGTTCCAGATAGCTTTCGCGGCGTCGAAGTCGATGCCGCCCAGCACGCGACGATGCTTGCCGGCCTCCAACGGCTGCGGGGCCGCGTCTACCTTCGTGATGGCGCGATCACGGACGCGCAACTCACCGCCGACGGCTGTCACGTGCAGGAGGCCGACGATGCGAGCTGGCACGTCGTGTCGTTGCAGCCGGATGGGAGCGTGATGGCGTGCGCCCGGTTCCGTGTGCACGAGGCCGACGTCGCGCCCGAGGCCCTCGGGGTGTGGTCGTCGGCGCTGGCGCGCAGCGCGAGCTGGTCGGGTCGCCTGCGCCACGCGATCGAGAGCGACATGTCGCTCGCGCGACTGCGTAACATCGTGTACGCCGAAGTCGGCGGCTGGGCCGTGGCCGAAGAATGGCGCCGCACCACACAGGCGGCCACGACCGCCCTCTCGACGTACGCGCTCGCGGAGTCGCTTGGCGGGTGCATCGGCATCACCACGGCGACGGTCCGCCACTGTTCGTCGCGGATCCTGCGCAAGCTCGGCGGTCGTTCGCTCGAGTGCGCAGGGGAGCAGGTACCGGCCTACTTCGACCCCCAGTACGGGTGCGAGATGGAGATCCTCCGCTTCGACTCCAGCGCGCCCGGACGGAAGTACGATAGCCACGTCGCGCGGCTCGCGCGGCAGCTGCGCGACCTGCCGGTGATCTGCGCCACGCCGGGCCTGCGTCCCGCCGCCAACGCACCGCACGGGCTGTTGCCCTCGCTGGCCGCGCTCGCTGAGAGGCACGTGCCTTGCTTCGGCACCGGAGAGCTCGCCCCGGCCTGATTCCACTGATGCCCGTACTGCCCGTCGAGGTCCCCGCCGCCGCCAGAGACGCGTGGGCCTCGATCGTCGGTGCCGCACACGTCATCGACGCCGCCGCCGAACGCACGGCGGCAGCAACGGCCACCTTCGAGACCCACACCCGCGTCCCGCTGATCGTGCGGCCCGAGACGCGCGAGCAGGTCCAGGCCTGCGTGCGCGTCGCCAACGAGCATCGCATTCCGCTCTACCCGGTGAGCAGTGGCCTGAACTGGGGCTACGGCTCGCGCGTGCCCGCGTCGGAGGGCAACGTCATCCTCGACCTCCGCCGCATGGCGCGCATCGTCGACTTCAGCGAGTCGCTGGCGTACGTCACGGTCGAACCCGGCGTCACCCAGCAGCAGCTGTTCGACTTCTTGGAGGAGCAGCGCTCCGGCCTGTGGATGGACGCCACGGGGACGAGTCCCTCGGCCAGCCTCATCGGCAACACGATGGAGCGTGGGTTCGGCCACACGCCCTACGGCGACCATTTCGCGCATGTCTGCGCCCTCGAGGTGGTGCTCGGCGACGGCAGCTGCTTCGATACCGGGTTTGCGCGGTTTGGCGAGACGTCGACCGCCCCGGTGTACCGCTGGGGCCTCGGGCCGGTGCTCGATGGGCTCTTCACGCAGTCGAATTTCGGGATCGTCACGCGGATGACGATCTGGCTGATGCCCGCGCCGGAGCGCTTCGAGGCGTACTTCTTCCGGTGCGACACGGCCGGCGATCTCGGGCGGGTGATCGACGCGCTGCGGCCGCTGAAGCTCTCCGGCACGCTGCGCAGCGCGGTGCACATCGGCAACGACTACAAGGTGCTGAACGGTCTGCAGCAGTACCCCTGGGAGGAGATGCAGGGACGGACGCCCATCACCCCCGGCGACATGGCCCGCTTCCGGTCCCGGCTGCGCATCGGCCTCTGGAACGGGTCGGGCGGGCTGTACGGCACCGCCAGGCAGGTGGCCGAGGCACGGCGCCTCGTTCGCGGGCAGTTGAAGGGGATCGCCGGCAAGCTGCAGTTCCTCGACGATCGGCTGCTCTCGGTTGCGCGGCGCTTCGCCCGACCGTACCGACTCGTCACGGGCTGGGATCTCTCGGCCACCCTGGACCTGCTGGGCCCGGTGTATGGCCTGATGCGGGGCGTGCCGACGGCCCAGCCGTTGGCGAGCGCCTACTGGCGCAAGCGCAGACCACCGCCGGCGCAGATGGATCCCGATCGTGACCGGTGCGGGCTGCTGTGGTGCGCCCCGGTGGCGCCGCTCGATGGCGGGCATGCGGAACGATTGGCGGCCATCAGCAGCGACATGCTGCTGAGCTTCGGGTTCGAACCGTTGATCTCGATCACGCTGATTACCGAGCGGGCGATCACCTGCGTGGTGTCCATCGCGTACGACCGTGACGTGCCCGGGGAAGACGGTCGTGCGCTGGCGTGCTACCACGCGCTGCTCGACGCCCTGACGTCGGCCGGCTACCACTCCTACCGTCTGGGGATCCAGGCGATGGGGAGGCCGTTCGGCGCCGACAGCGCCGCGCCGTTGCTCGCACGCCTCAAGGCCGCCTGCGACCCGAACGGGGTCCTCGCGCCGGGCCGATATGGCCTGGCCCGCGTGGTTGATGTGCGCTGAATCGGACACCCGGGTGATGCATCCTGCATCGCTGCCTGCGTAAAACCTTGGACACGTCGTATGTTAGTTGTACAGTTAGTGCCGTGCCGGTGCCGTGTGCGGATCCGGCCGCTTCAATCGTTTCCCTAGTAAATGCTGGCGTTGGAGCGGTGTGCGCGATGTGCGCGGAATCGGCGCACATTCTGCAATCGGCTCTGCTGGCTTTGGCTCCTCCGCACGATTGATGGGGGGCATGAAAGGGATGGCTATGAAACACATGTTGACAGCTGCGGTTGTGGCTGCGGGGAGCTTGTTCGCCGCGTCAGCCAGTGCCGCCACGCTCGCGGGCACGTTCGATCTGGCGAGCCTCGGGAACGTGCAGGTAGGCCCCACCTACATCGACTGGGGCGAGGTCGGTCCGGTGTTCGGCCCGAGCGACGGTGACGTGATCTTTACGCACGGGACCGGCGACTTCGGCGCTGGCGGCAGTTTCAATCTGATCGGGACCCTCGGTGGCCTGAAGGACCTCAACCTCCTCACGGCACCCGTGAACACCCCGATCTCGATCGAGAACTTCCTCACGTCGGACGCACACACCGAGCTCGACTTCACGCTGACGTACCTGGCGGCCGGGTCGGGCACGGCCGCCGGCTGCGGCAACTCCCCGGGGACGGTCTGCACGCCGTTCGTGGGATCGCCGTTCACCATCGTCAACGGCCAGGCGCTCCCGAACGGGGAAGTCGGCTCGGGTGTGACGGTGAACATGAGCGGCACGGTCAGCGATGGCAGCGCCGATCCCGTGTCGTACTGGACCGCGGCGTTCACGACGCAGTTCGCGACGATGAGCTCTGGCGAGATCCTCGCGATGATCGATGACGAGGGCTTCGTCGAGTCGTCCTACTCGGCGCAGTTCGTTGTCGACGTCACTCCGGTGCCGGAGCCTGCGAGCATGGTCCTCACGGGCCTCGCGCTGTCGGGCATGGCGATGTTCATCCGTCGCCGCCGCTCCTAGACTGCACGCACACACACCTGATGCCCGGCGCC
>JAEYZV010000430.1 GCA_023427865.1 Acidobacteriota bacterium | reverse complement strand
CTACTACGCCCCCGAGGAGCACTGAGTTGGCCAACGGCACGCATGCACATGCGGCGCATCACCCTGCGCTGCAGCACCACTTCGACACCCTCGAGCAGCAGCAGAACGCCAGCACGCTCGGGATGTGGATGTTCCTCTGCACCGAAGTGCTGTTCTTCGGTGGCTTCTTCATGGCGTACATCCTGTACCGCTGGATGTACGGCGCCGCCTTCGCGGCCGCCAGTCACGAGCTGAACGTCTGGATCGGGCTCGGCAACACCATCGTCCTGATCGGCAGTTCGCTGACGATGGCGCTCGCGGTGCGCGCGAGCAAGACCGGCGAGCGGTCGCAGCTGGTGTTCTTCCTCATCGCCACGCTGGTGCTCGGCAGCATCTTCCTCGGCGTCAAGGTGGTCGAGTACTCGGACAAGTTCGCCCACCACCTGGTGCCCGGGGAGCATTTCCAGTTCCACGACGCGGCGCTGAAGAACGGCGCGGAGATCTACTTCTCGCTGTACTTCGGCATGACCGGCCTGCACGCCACGCACATGATCATCGGCGGCTTCGTGCTCGTGCCGATCATCCTGCAGGCCTGGCGCGGCGGGTTCTCGGCCGAGTGGTACACGCCGGTGGAACTCTTCGGCCTCTACTGGCACTTCGTGGACATCGTCTGGATCTTCCTGTTCCCGTTGCTGTACCTGATCCACTAGGCACACCCGCAATGTCCCACATCGCGCCAAAGTCGCAGCTCTACGCCGTCTTCGCCGCCCTGATGGTGCTGACGGTGCTCACCGTCGGTGTCTCGTTCATCGACGTCGGCATCCTCAACCTGCCGCTCGCACTGGCGATCGCCGTGGCCAAGGCGATGCTCGTCATCCTGATCTTCATGGAAGTGAAGTTCAGCTCGAAGCTGGTGCAGGTCGCGGCAGGCATCGGCTTCCTGTTCCTCGGGATCCTCGTGCTCTACACGATGACCGACTACATGAGCCGCAACGTCCTCGGCGTCGCCGGGAGATGAGCCCCGAGATGTAGCCGTCGGACTTCGTCGGGTGGTTACCGACTATCGCGTACGTAGGCGTCGGGCCTTGCCCGACGCTCCGTGTCGACACCGCTACTCGCCCGAGGTTTCGCTCCCGCCGTTCGCGTCGGCTGCCAACTGCGTGGCCAGCTGCTTCAGGAACAGCCCCACGTCGGTCACAACGCCGACCGTCTGCGCCGACCCCCGATCTGACAGCTTCGTCACCACCGCGGGGTTGATGTCCACGCACACGACCTTCACCCACGACGGCAGCATGTTGCCCACGCCGATGGCGTGCAGCATCGACGACAGCATCACCACGAGCCCCGCGCCCTCCAGCAGCTGCGCGTAGCGTTCCTGCGCCTCCACGAGATCCATCAGCGTGTCGCGCAGCGGCCCGTCGTCGCGGATGCTGCCGGCGAGGACGAACGGCACGCGGTGCGTGACCAGGTCGTACATCACGCCGCTGGTCAGCACGCCGCGCTCCACCGCGGGCACGATGCCGCCGGCGCGGTTGATGCGGTTGATGGCCTTCATGTGGTGCTTGTGGCCCTCGCGCACCGGCGTGCCCTGCGACAGGTCCACGCCGAGCGACGTGCCGAAGAAGCACGCCTCGATGTCGTGCACGGCGATGGCGTTGCCGGCGAGCATGGCGTCCACCCAGCCGTTCCGGATCAACTGCGAGAAGTACGGTGCGCCGCCCGTGTGGACCACGACCGGACCGGCGACGAAGACGATGCGCTCGCCGCGCGCGCGCACGTCGCGCATCACCTGCGCGATGCGCGAGACGGTGGACTCGACGCGCCGTTCCGACGAGATCTCGTTGGCCATGAAGGCGAAATGCTGGCGGTCGCGCTCCTGGAACTCCGGGACGATGCGGATGCCGTCGGTGCCGCAGACCACGCGGTCGCCCTTCCGGACGTCGCGCAGCTTCCGGCAGGTGGCACGCGTCCCGTTCTCGGTGATGACCACGATGGCGTCCATGCGCTGGTGCCCGACGTCGAGCCAGCGCCCGTCGATGCGGACGGCCGTCCGGTGGTTGGTCGTCGAGTAGAAGTCCTCCGGGACGGCGCCGTCCATGTCCGCCTGGCGGACGAGGGCATCCTGCTGGAGGACGGGGGCGCAGCCCAGGGGCAGGAGGGCCTCGAGGATGCGGTCGAGGTGTTCCGGTGTGGCGGCCGAGACGCGCAGCACCAGTTCCGACGCGTCCTCGTTCGTGCGCCCGATCTCGAACCGCTGCACCTCGAAGGCGCCCTCGTGGGCGATGACGGCATCGAAGATCGTGTTGAGCAGGCCCGAGTCGATCAGGTGGCCACGCGCCTCGACGACGGCGGAGGTCGTGTCTTTCATGGTGGCAGAGTAGGCCAATTGGATGAGGAACGCACGACTGGTCACGCCATTCGCATCGTCACACTTGAAACCGCCACCCGATATCCGTACCCTTCCTCATCTGTTTCATGGGAGGAGCAATGGGTTCTTACATTCGGAGAGCGGGCGCAGGGCTGCTGTGTACGCTCTGCGTGGTGGCGATGGCAGCGTCGCCGGCATGGGCGCAGGTCGGTCTCTCGACGATGACCGGCATCGCGACCGACGCGCAAGGGGCGGCAGTGCCGGGTGTGACCGTCACGGCCACCAACAACGCCACGAACGTTCCGTACACGGGCGTGTCCACGGAGGCCGGCGCTTACACGATCACCGGCCTGCCGGTCGGCAACTACACGGTCCGCTTCGAGCTGGCCGGCTTCAAGTCGGTCCAGCCGACGGGCGATCTCGCCGCTGGCCAGACGGCTCGTATCGACGCGCGGATGGAGGTCGGCGAGCTCACCGAGAGCGTGGAAGTCGTCGCGACGAGCGCCATCCTGCAGACCGAGAACGCGGTCGTCGGCTCCAAGCTCGAACGCGAGCAGGTCGAGAAGCTCCCCATCCAGGGCCGCAACCTCTCGACCGCGACGCTCTACACCGCTGGCGTGACCACGCCGAATCCCGGCTCGTTCAACAGCCTGAAGAACACGGGCGGCGGCCGTCCGTACGTCAACGGCCAGCGTGAGCAAGCCAACAACTTCATGCTCGACGGCGTCGACATGAACGACGCCATCGACAACCTGATCGCCTACCAGCCGAGTCCGGACGCGGTGGAGCAGGTCAGCGTCGAGACGAACAACTACTCGCCCGAAATGGGCAACGTCGCGGGCGCCAGTGTCAACATGGTGCTCAAGTCGGGCACCAACCAGATCCGCGGCAACGCGTTCTACTACTGGCGCGACAACGAGCTCGCGGCGACGCCGTGGGCGACCAATCGCGCGGGCGGCCGCAAGTCGGAGTTCTCGCGCGACATCTTCGGCGGCACGGTCGGCGGCCCGCTCGTCCGCGGCAAGCTGTTCTGGTTTGCCGACTATCAGGGCGGCCGGCAGGAGGTGCCGCCTGCGGACTCGTTCGCGACGGTGATGCCGGATGCGTGGCGCAACGGCGACCTGAGCAGCCTGCTCGCCAGCAACATCATCGTGCGTGACCCGATCACGCAGCAGCCGTTCCCCAACAACCAGATCCCGGTGAGCCGTTTCGGCCAGTTCGCCCGCAACCTGCTCGCCAACGAGGCGCTCTACCCGCGCGCCAACGTGGATCGGCCGATCAGCGACTTCCGCACGAACTACCGGGGCCTGAGCGCCTCCCAGGAAGAGACGAACCAGTTCGACATCAAGATGGACTGGAACGCGTCGGCAAGCGACAAGGTGTACGTGCGCTACTCCAAGCAGACGCACGAGTCGACCACCCAGGCAACCGCCATGCCGCTGCAGTACGGCTCGATCGGCGAGAACCCGTTCTGGAGCTGGGGTGCGAACTGGAACCGCATCATCGGCGCCAACCTGGTCAACGATCTGCTGATCGGCTTCAACGACAACTCGTTCAACGGCCAGCCGTACGACCTGCGCGGTCTCGGGCCGCTGAACAACCAGCTCGGCATCGGCGGCAGCCAGCCCATTCCCGGCCTGACCGAGGTCCGCATGGGCAACAACCTGTCCAACATCGGCACCACGGCCATCGGCAGCAACACGAACAACGGCGTGTTCCAGCTCCAGGAACGCCTGACCTGGCTGAAGGGCCGGCACACGCTGAAGTTCGGCGGCTCGTGGCATCACTACAACATGGAGCGGTACTACTCGGGCAACAACGGCCAGCTCGGGTACATCGCCTACACGGGCGCGTTCACGGGCGTGGCCTTTGCCGACTTCCTGCTCGATCAGGTGTCGAGCAAGGGCCGGGGCTCGCTCTCCGAGCCGTGGACCCACATCCAGGACCGCATCGCCTTCTATGCGGCCGACGACCTGAAGGCGACCGACAACCTGACGCTGAACCTCGGCCTGCGCTGGGGCTACACGTCGCCGCTCGTCGAGAAGGACGACCGTCAGGCGAACTTCTCGCTCGTCAACGCCGAGCAGTTGATCGCCGGGCAGAACGGCAACAGCCGCGCGCTGTACGAGCCGTACTACAACGGCTGGGAGCCGCGGCTCGGCTTCGCCTACCGGCAGGGTGAGCGCTGGGTGTTCCGCGGCGGCTACGGCATCACGCAGTACATGGAGGGCACGGGCGCCAACCTGCGCCTGCCGCTGAACCCGCCGTTCTTCTTCGAGTCGCAGATCGACTACGACCGCACGAGCGGCGCGAGCACGATCGCCACCGGCTTCGAGGGACTGCAGGCGCTCGACAGGCCGTCGGGCCAGCTGCGCGCGTGGGACCCGAACCTGCGGCCCCAGTTCACGCAGCAGTGGAACGTGTTTGCCGAGTACCTCCTCGGCTCACGCTCGTCGATCAACATCGGCTACGTCGGCAACAAGTCCAAGTACCTGGTCACGCCGATCGAGGGCAACCAGCCGCTGCCCGGCTCGGGTGATCCCAGCACGTGGGCGCCGCTGCAGCAGCGCCGGCCGCTCTACCCGTTCAACCCGCTGATCACCAACATCAGCACCACGGCCTCGCGCGGGCGCGCCGACTACCACGCCCTGCAGACGACGTTCAAGCAGCGCGCCTGGAAGGGGCTCGACTTCGTGGCCAACTACACGCTGGGCCGGGCCAACTCCAACAACCTCGGCTACTACGGGTCGGGTGGCACCGCGTCGGAAGGCGCCTACCCCGTCAACAGCTACGACATCGAGGCGAACTACGGACCGGCGTTCTTCGACGCACGGCACATCTTCTCGCTGGCGGGCAGCTACGAGATCCCGGTGGGGCGTGATCGCCAGTTCGGCGCCAACATGAATCGGGCGCTGGATGTGCTCGTCGGCGGCTGGGGCGCGAGCTTCGCCGTGACGGCGCACTCGGGGTATCCGATCACCGTGCAGGACGGCTCGAACCCGTCGCTGCAGGCGACCCGTTCGACGCCCTGGCCCGATCTGATCGGCGATCCGATGCCGGACAACCCGACGATCGAGCGGTGGCTGAACCGTGACGCGTTCGTCTCGGCTGCGCGCGGCACCTTCGGCAACGCGGGCGTCGGCGTGGCGCGCGCGCCGGGCTACTGGAACGTGGACTTCTCGCTCTCCAAGCGCATCACCACGTTCAGCAACCAGTACCTGATGTTCCGCGCCGAGGCGTACAACCTGCTGAACCACCCGAACTTCGGGCCCCCGGATCGCAACATCCAGAGCCAGAACTTCGGGACGATCACGAGCACCATCGGTGACCCGCGTGTCATCCAGCTCGTGCTGAAGTACTTCTTCTAGGAAAGGCAGGGGCAGCTCCCCGAGCTGCCCCTGATTCAGGGCGCGCTCGGGGAGCGCGCCCTACCTTCGACGCCCGGGGAGCGCGCCCTGCCTTCACGCGCCACCTTCAGCTCTCGCGGACGCCGCCGCCGAACGAGTTGCCCGCGGCCACCGGGCGCTTCCCTTCGAAGTCCACCTCCAGCAGCTTCTCGCTGCCGACCTCGCGGCCCGTCTCGTCGCGCAGGCTCTTCACCAGCGCCTTCGTCCGCACGTCGAAGACCTCGCCGGTCGACGGCCACGCGTGCCTGCCGTCGAGGCTGAACGTGATCCAGCCGGGCTGATCGCGCACCTTCAGCGTGGTGACCTGCCGTGGCGGCATGACGGTGTTGTCGAACACGTGCATCGCCAGGTTGTGGCCGTCGCACACCCACAGTTCCTTCTCGTCGGGCGTCAGGCCGATGCCGTGGCTCGGGCAGGCGTGTCGTGCGACGGGACCCTTCGCATAGCCCTTCACGACCACCTGGTGCAGCACCTTGCCGGTGCGAAGATCGCCGACCTCGAACCCGAGCAGGTCGTTCACGTTTACGTAGCAGTGGGTCTGCGCGGCGTTCACCGTGAACGGACGCACCGGAGCGGAGAACGGCCCCACCGTGCCGAGCACCTCGTGCGACGCCGCATCGACGACGGTGAGGTGCGGCGAGGCCAGTCCTTCGAGATAGACGCGGGTGCCGTCGGGCGACCACAGCGTGTTGTGCGCGCGCGAGTTCAGCACGATCTTCCTGCGGGTCTCCCCGGTGAGCCCGTCGACGACGTTCCAGTGCGGGCCCTCGAACGACGGCACGTAGAGCGTGCGACCGTCAGGCGACACCGACAGACGGTCGCAGCCGCCCTCGGGTGCCACGTCCCACCGCAACTCATCCGTCGCAAGATCGATGCAGGCGAGGCGCTTGATGGTGCTCACCCAGAGCCGTCCCGTGGCCGCGCTCGCCGCAACGCCCTTCACGTTGTCGGCCTGTGCGCCCTCGGCGACCTGCCACGTCGGGATGCGCCGGACGAAGGTGTAATCGCGGTCGATGTCGTACACGAGCACGCCGACGCCACCGTACTGCTGGTAGTTCCGGATGCCCGGTTGCGCGATGTAGAGGAAGCGACGCCGCGCAGGTTGCGCGAACGTCGTCAGCGAACCTGCGGCCGCGAAGGCGCCCGCCGCCGCCAGGAAGTCCCGTCTGTTCATGCTGCTCCTCCGGTTCGGCCGATCATACGTGACCGCCGGCGGGACGACGATTGTGAGTTGGAGAATCTGAAATGTGAAATGCGCGACGACGCCGGGCCTCCCGGGCATTGGACGATTTCAAATTTCAAATTTCAAATTTCAGTACCTGCGGGGGACCTGTTCGTAGCCGTCGGGCCATGCCCGACGGGCGATTGCTCGCGCTGGTGTAGCCGTCGGGCCTTGCCCGACGGGCGATCGTGCGCCCTCATGGCATGATGCGCGCGTGACGCAGAGCCTGCAGGAGCGCTACGCCTCGTCGAGCATCTGTTACGGCTGCGGCCCGGCCAACGCGCAGGGACTGCACGTGCGCAGCATGGTCGAGGGTGATGCCGTCGTCGCCGACTGGACGCCCGCCCCTCACCACGAAGCGTTCCCCGGCATGGTGAACGGCGGCATCATCGGCACGATCCTCGACTGCCACTGCAACTGGGCGGCCGCGTGGCATCTCATGCAGCAGCGTGGCCTGGACCACCCGCCGTGCACGGTCACGGCGAGCTACACCATCGAGATGAAGCGCCCGACGCCGAGTGGCGGCCCGCTCCACCTCGTCGCGCGCATCGTCGATGCCACCGAGGATCGGTGCACCGTCGAGGGCACGCTCGAGGCCGGTGGTCGCATCACCGCCACGTGCCGCGGCGTATTCGTCGCCGTGAAGCCGGGACATCCGGCCTATCACAGGTGGTAGGCGTTGGAATTGCGGAATTGGAGAATTTCAGAATTGCCTTACCACTGCCAACCGGCAAGGCATCTCTGCCGTGCTGGATCCTGCAATTCTGCAATTCTGCAATTCTGAAATTCTCACAGTTCCCTCAGCGCATTCACGATCGGGAGGCGCGCGGCGCGGATGGCAGGCAGGATGCCGCCGAGCAGGCCCATGATCACGGCGCACGCCAAACCCTGCGCCAGCAGCGACGGCGTGACGCGGAAGGCGAACGCCACCTGGCTGAACGACTGGAAGTTCATCGTCGACGTCTGGAACCCGTCGAACACCGCCCAGGCGAGCAGGCCGCCGATCGCGCCGCCGACCAGTGCGAGCACCGTCGATTCGGCGAGTACAGACGTCACGATCGACAGCGCGCCGAAGCCGAGCGCGCGCAGCGTGGCGATCTCGCGCGTCCGGCTCGCCACCGCGTTGTACATGGTGTTCACCGCGCCGAACACGGCGCCGATGCCCATGAGCCCGGCGATCACGAAGCCGATGGAGCGGATGATCGTCTGCAGCACCGTCGATTGATCGGCGAGGTAATCGGTCTCGCGCTCGACCATGACGTTGAGCCGAGGGTCGGCGGCCAGCGCTGACCGGAACATCTCGAGCGAATCCTCGCGCTCGAGCTGCACCAACACCGACTGGAACGAGTCGCCACGACGGTAGGCGCCCTGCAGCACGCGGGCGTCGCACCACACCTCGGACTCGGAAATCGAGCCGTCCGCCTCGAACAGGCCGACGACGCGCCACAGGTTTTCGCCCCAGCGCACGTCGCTGCCGACCGCGAGGCCGGTGTACTGCCCCGCCGCGGCGCGGCCGACGATGATCTCGTTGCGCCCGGGTTCGAACCGGCGTCCCTCGACCAGCCGCAGCCGGGGACGCACGTCGAATGCGGCCGATTCCACGCCGCGCAGCGGCAGGTTGGCGTCCGACCCCGTCGATCGCTTCGGGTGGTTGACGATCACGAACAGCTCCGCGGACGCAACCGGCCCGCCTGCGCCACGCGCCACGCCGGGCGCGTCCTTGATCACCTGCGTGCTGTCGCGCATCAGGATGCTGGAGAGCTCGGAGTCGGTGCCCGCGCGCATGACGATCGCGGTGCGCGGGTCGCCGGCCGTGGTCATCGCGGCGCGGAACCCCTGCGCGATCGAGAGCACGGCGACGAACACGACGACCACGCCGGCGATGCCGATGATGGCCACGAGCGACGAGCCGAGCCGCTGCGGGATGCTGCGGATGTTGACGAGCGTGATGGCAAGAACCTGGGACAGTGCCTGCATGTCGGTCACCCCTGCCGCCTGAGGGCATCAACGATCCGGAGCCGGCTCGCCTGCCAGGCGGGCAGCACGCCGGCTGCAATCCCGAGCGCCAGGATCAACCCGACGCCGAGCACGACGTCGCGCGTCGGCAGGAAGAACGCCGGCAGCATCCCGCCGGTCGGATCGCCGCCCTGCGTGATCATCCAGGCGATGAGCAGTCCGGCGCCGCCGCCGATCACCGCGAGCAGCACCGACTCCAGCAGCACGAGGCCGAGCAGGTGCGCGTCGGTGAAGCCGAGCGTCTTCATCACAGCGAGCTCGTTGGTGCGCTCGCGGACCGCCTGCCCCATCGTGTTTGCGACAACGAGCAGCATCGTGAACAGCACGGCCGCGAGGATCGCCATCAGGATGGTGCCGATGTCGCCGATCTGTTTGGCGAATGCCTGCACGAACGCCTTCTCGGTGGACGTCTTGGTCTCGGCCGACGAATTGGCGAAGAGGGCGTCGAGCCGCGCCGCAACGTCCTCGGACTGCTGTGGATCGGCGACGCGAATCACGTACCAGCCCGTGAGGTCCTTGCCGAAGGCGCGCGTCTCGTTCAGGTAGTCGTAGTGGAAGAAGAACTGGTTCGTGTCGGTACCCTGCGTGCCGGCCTCGTAGATGCCGTCGATCGTGAACGTCCAGGGCGCGTCGTCGGCCGTGCGCCAGATGGTGCCCTGCAGCGGCACCCGGTCGCCGACCTTCCATCCGAAGCGATCGGCAAGCCCGCGGCCGATGATCGCGCCTGTGCGGTCGGCATACCAGGCCTTCTTCTGGTCCTCGGGCAGCACGTACTCGGGGTACATCTGCAGCCACGGTTCCGGGTCCACCGCGAACTGCGCGAAGAAGTTCTTCGGGTCCTGGTAGATGCCGCCGAACCAGCTCGAATGCGTGACGCCGGCGACGCCCTCGGTCGTCGCGATGCGCGCCTGATAGGCCACCGGCAGCGGCTGGATGAACGACACCTTCTGGATCATGACGAGGCGGTCCTGGCCCGCGAGCTCGACGCCCATGCCGAAGGCCACCTTCAGCGCCATCAGTGCGCCGAAGAGCACGAAGGCGACGAAGATCGACAGCGCGGTGAACAGCGTGCGGAGCTTGCGGCGCATGAGGCCGCGCCAGACGAGCGGCAGGTACTTCATGCGCCGACCTCCTGCACGAGCAGACCCTTTTCGAGATGCACGAGACGCGACGCGCAGGCCGCCGCATGCGGATCGTGCGTGACCATGACGATCGTCTTGCCGTGATCGCGGTTGAGCGCCTTGAGCAGCTCGAGGATCTCGTCGCCCGACTTGCGGTCGAGGTCGCCGGTCGGTTCGTCGCACAGCAGCAGCGTCGGGTCGGTGACGATGGCGCGGGCGATGCCGACGCGCTGCTCCTGTCCCCCTGACAGCTGCCGCGGGTAGTGCTTCGCGCGCTCGCCGAGGCCGACGACCGACAGCGCCACCGAGGCGCGCCGTCGGCGCTCGCTCGCGGAGAGTCGCGTCAGCAGCAGCGGCAGTTCCACGTTGCGCTGCGCCGTCAGCACCGGCAGCAGGTTGTACAACTGGAACACGAAGCCGACGTTTGCGGCGCGCCAGCGCGCGAGCGCGCCACCGGACAACTGTTCGAGTCGCTCGCCGCCGATCTCGATACTGCCGCTCGTCGGGCGGTCGAGGCCTCCGAGCAGGTTGAGCAGCGTGGTCTTGCCGGACCCCGACGGACCCATGAGCGCGAGGAATTCGCCAGACGCGATCTCCAGGTCGACGCCCTGCAGGACCTCGATACGCTCGTTGCCGCGGCGGTAGGTCTTGTGCACCTGACGGACGGTGACAAGGGGCGACGTGGGAAGCGGGACATTCATCAGCGACCCTCCTCGATGGCGCTGCCGTCGGTCACACCCTCGGGCGCGTTGACGATGACGCGGTCGCCGGCCGAGAGTCCGGAACGGATCTCGACATCGGCGCCGCTCGTGCGGCCCACCTGCACGCCACGACGCGTGGCGCGTCCGGCGGCCGCCATGAAGACGTAGGACTGGCCCTCGTCGCGGCGTACGGCCGCGGATGGCACCCAGAGCGCGGGCGGCTCGCTGGCGGCGTCCGCCGAGGCCGGTGCAGCCGACTTGAGGAACGTCACCTTGACGCCGAGGTCCGGCAGCAGGCGTGGATCGAGCTGGTCGAAGCCGATGCGCACGAGCACCGTCGCCTTCTGCCGGTCGGCGGTCGGCACGGTCGTGATCACGTGCGCAGGGATCGACCAGTCGGGATACGCGTCGAGGACGGCCACCACCGGCTGCCCGTCCGACACGCGCGTGATGTAGCTCTCGTTCACGTCGACTTCGATCTCGAGCGACGTCATGTCGACGATCGTGCAGATGCCGGTGCGGGTGAAGCCGCCGCCGGCCGAGACGGGCGAGATCATCTCGCCGGGCTGCGCGTCCTTGGACACGGCCTTGCCGCTGAAGGGGGCGCGAATGACCGTGTCCTCGAGGTCGGTGCGGCGCAGGGCGACCTGGCGTTCGGCGACGGCCACGTCCTCGCGCGCCGCCGAGAGCCTGGCTCTCAGGGCATCGCGCTGCGCGGTCGCGGTATCGAGATCGGCCGCCGCCACGACGCCTTCCTGTGCGAGGCGCTGCTGCCGGCCGAAGGCGAGGTCGGCCTCGCGGATTCGCACCTCGGTTTCGAGCAACTGCGCGCGCGCCGCACCGAGCTGTGCCTCGGCAAGCTGCAGCATCGCGCGGGCCGTGGAGTCGTCGAGCCGTGCCAGCACCTGGCCCTGCGTCACGGACATGCCCTCCTCCACGTCCACCGACACGACCTTGCCGGTGATGCGGGAGGACACCGTGGCGCGGCGTCGCGCCGTGACGTACCCCGAAGCGTTGAGCACCGCCGCGTCCGCGGCTGCGCCACCCGCGCCACGCGCCACCACCGGCGTCGTCGTCACCGTCACGACGGACGGGCGCTGCCAGTACCACCAGACCGCACCGCTCACCAGCAGGAGCAGCGCGAGCGCGGCCCACCGCAAGCCGCCCGACGAGCCGCCGCGGGCGTCGCGTTCGAGCTTGAGGGAGGCGAGATCGGTGCGCAGGTCGTTCACGTCGGTGTGTACCTCACGGGAAGCCGGGTGTCGGGTACCGGGTACGGGGTACCGGGTGCCGGGCGGACTCGGACCTTCATACGGCGGCGGGCCCGCGCCGTTCGCGGGTCATCGGCGAACCGACGCGCGTGCCCGGCCAGTGTCGGACCGCCCGGCGGGCAAGGCCCGACGGCTACGACCGACGAACGACGACCGACGAACGGCGAAACAGCGAGCGGCAGAAC
>JAEYZV010000379.1 GCA_023427865.1 Acidobacteriota bacterium | reverse complement strand
CCGCAGCGGCGCGCGACGGTGGATGCGGGCAGCGTGCCCGGCGTGAGCGGATCCTTCGCGACGACGATCGAATCGGACATTCTCGTGGTGGCCGACCGCACGGTGACGTGGGACGCCACCGGGTACGGCAGCCATGCGGAGTCGGCGACCGAGGCGCCGCGAACGACGTGGTACTTCGCCGAAGGCGCGACGATGGGCGGGTTCAACACGTTCTACCTGCTGCTGAATCCGGGCACGAGCCCCGCCGACGTCACGATCACCTACCTGCGCGCCGGGCACGCGCCGCGCACCAAGACCTACGAGGTGCCGGCCGGTGCGCGGCAGACCGTGTGGGTGGACATGGAACGCTGGGACGATGGCGACTCGCTGGAGTCGGCCGAGGTGTCGGCTCGCATCGACGGCACCGCACCGATCATCGCCGAACGGGCGATGTACCTGGATCGGGGCGGTCAGCTGTTCACCGCGGGGCACGACAGCGTCGGCCTGCCTGCGCCGGCGACGCGGTGGCTGCTGGCCGAAGGCGCGACCGGGGCCTCGTTCGACCTGTTCATCCTGCTGGCGAACCCCTCCGCGCAGGACGCCGACGTGAGGCTGCGGTTCCTGCTCGGCGACGGGACGGTGATCGAACATCGGCAGGTCGTGCCGGCGTTGTCGCGCGGCACGGTCTGGGTGGACGCGCTCGGGCGCGACGCAGGGCTCATCGCGCAGAACCCGGCATACGCGCGCCTTGCCGACACCGCGGTCTCCACCGAGGTCATCGTCGACAACGGCGTAGGCGTGCTCGTGGAGCGTGCGATGTGGTGGCCGGGCGATGCGGGAACGTGGGCCGAGGCGCACAACAGCGGCGGCGTCACGGCGCCGGCGACCCGGTGGGCGCTTGCCGAAGGCGAGGTCGGGGGCACGCGCAATACGCAGACGTACGTGCTCGTCAGCAACGCGACCACCAGCGGCGCGACGATCGTCGTCACGCTGCTGTCCGAGTCGCAGGCACCCGAGACGCAGACCTACACGGTGGGACCGAACAGTCGCTTCAACATCGCACTCGGCGCGCCGGGGTTCTTCCCGACTGCCGCGGGGCGACGGGTCGGGCTGCTCGTCGAGAGCACGGGCGTGCCGGTCGTGGTCGAACGCGCGATGTACTCCGACGCCGCCGGCCAATCGTGGGCGGCCGGCACCAACGCCGTCGCGACCAGGCTGCCGTAGGAGAATTTCAGAATTTCAGAATTGCAGAATTGCAGAATTGCATCACCTTCAGTAGCGCTTCGACGCCTGGCGGTGTCGATGACATTCTGCAATTCTGCAATTCTGCAATTCCGCAATTCTGCAATGGCTACCGGTTCACCATCCCCCGCGCCAGCGTCAGCAGCATCTCGATCGCCACGTCGTTGTGCCCGCCCTGCGGCACGATGATGTCGGCGTAGCGCTTGCTCGGCTCGACGAATTCCAGGTGCATCGGTTTCACCGAGCCGAGGTACTGGTCGATGACCGACGGCACCGTGCGGCCGCGCTCGGTGATGTCGCGCTGGAGCCTGCGGATGAAGCGCGTGTCGTCGTCGGCATCCACGAACACCTTCACGTCCATCAGGGCGCGAAGGTCGGCATCGGCGAAGATCAGGATGCCCTCGACGATGATGGCGGCGCGCGGTTCCACCGGTTGGCGGGCCTCGAGCCTGTTGTGGCGCGCGAAGTCGTACTGCGGCGCCTGCACGACCTGGCCGTCGCGCAGCGCCTTCACGTGCTCGACGAGCAGGTGGGTCTCGAGCGAGTCGGGATGGTCGTAGTTGAGGGCGGCGCGTTCCTCGAGACGCAGGTCGCTGCGGTCACGGTAGTAGCGGTCGTGCTCGAGCACCGACACCTTGTCGTCGCCGAGCGAGGCCATCAGGCGCCGCACGACGGTCGTCTTGCCCGATCCCGATCCGCCCGCGATGCCGATGACGATCGGTCGGACAGGCGCGTCACTCATGCGCCGATGGTAGACCGGCGCAGCGCTGAAATTCCGAAATTGTGCAATTTCAGAATTTCAGTGAAACCGCTCCTGGCCCGTCCGCATGCGCTCGGTGAGCTCGGAGCAGAAGGTATGCAGGTCGTTGGGCGTGAACGACAGGCGCGTGAGCACGCCATGTTCGATGGGGCCGTCGATTTCGGCGACGAGCGGGCCGAACCCGGCCAGCTTGGCGACGCCGTTGGACAGGTGTACGACGTCGCAGATGGTGCTCTGGATCGCTGACGGGTCGTGATGATGCGTGATGGCCGCCGCGACTCGCTCAGGGAGGCCCCAATGGCGGGCGATGTGCCCGCCGAGTTCGCCGTGATCCATGCCGAGCACCTGGCGTTCGGCCTCGACGCGCGACAGCGTGCCGCTCGTCCAGGCCGTGCGCAGCGCCGTCAGCGTCGCGTCGTCGATGGCATCGTCGAGCACCACCTTGCCGACGTCGTGCAGCAGGGCGGCCGTCACGGTTTCGGGCGGCACTTGTGTGCGCGAGCGGCGGTTGACGATCTCGCTCGCCAGGGCGCAGGCGACCGCGTGCTGCCAGAGGCGTCCGGGCTGCAGCTCGAAGGCGGGCAGCGGCTTGAGCAGCTTCGGGCGGACGCCCTCGGCGATGGCCAGCGACAGCGTGGTCCCCACGCCGATGCGCATGAGCGCGTCGCGAATCGTGCTCACCGAGGGCAGGTGCGCCGTCCACGCCGAATTGGCGAACCGCAGCACCCGTGCCGTCAGCCCCAGGTCCAGCCGGACGACCTCCTCGACGTCACGCACCATCCACTCGCTCTGGCTGAGGAGCGAAACGAGTCGTGTCGCGGTTGCGGGAAGCGGCTCGAGCGCGTCGGCCTGGCGGAGGAGACGATCGCGCGTCAGGGGCGCCGGGGAGCGCGGATCCGGGGAGACCATCGTGCTCAGGATATCGGCCGGAGACGGCCGAGCCTGCAGTGCCCGTCGGAATGACAGGGACGACGTCGGGACGAGTCAGAAGGTGGCGACGATGGCGGCCGAGGCCACCGTGTCGGCGCGAGTGAACCCGGGCACCGGCTCGTTCCGGTAGTTCACTTCGTGCGACAGCTTCAGCGCCAGCACCGCATTGAGCGCCGCCTGCAGCGCGGCGACATGGGTGACGCGCCAGTCGCTCGTCCGCTCGACGTCCGCCTTGAGCGAGGCATCGTTGGAGATGCGGTTGCGACGCGCGAACTCCCAGTAGTGGCGCATGCCGACGTCGAACGTCCCGACATAGCGGCCGGGGCCGTTCGTGCGGTCCTCGCCGATGTAGCCGAACCCGGAGTCGATCGAGAGGCGCTGCAGGTCGGACTGGTAGAGGATGGCGGTGACGCCCGCCGCGCCGTCGACGCTGTTGTCGATACCCGCGAACGTGTTGCGCAGGTAGGTGCCGCGCGCGAACAGTTCCGCGCGATCGCCGACCTTGCGCGCTGCCCGCACCTGCCCGTTCGTGCGGCGGGCCCGGACCGTGCCGTCGGTCTTGGCCCGCAGATAGCTGACGCGCGACTCGAGGCGCCACGCGCCGGGCGTCACGATGAGTTCGGCCCCGGTGCCGAGCGTCAGGGTATCGGCCGTGCCGCCGGTCGAGACGTAGGAGAGTTCCGCCTTACCCTTCACGCGATCCGGACGCTTGGCGGGTGGCGCGGTGGCCTTGGCGACCGCGGGGGCCACGGGCGTGGGCATCGGCTCCTGCGTCGCGAGTACGGCGAGGGGCGCCACGATCGCCGACGTGGGCAGCAGGGACGGGTCGACGCTGGCTGGAAGCGGGGGCGCGGCCACAGGAGCAGGCCCCTGGAGCAGGGCCAAGTAGATCCAGAACGTCTCGAGCATCACTCTCCGGGGAGAAGGCAAGCGGGACCGCCTGCCACCTGCCTAGTGTATCGTCCCGACCGCACGCAACCCGAGGCTGCGCGTTCGCGCATCGGACGATCGGGACGCGACGCTGGCCGGCATCGATAAAGGCGGGGCGCGCGAACGCACCGCGGACCGGCGGCCGTCGGGCAAGGCC
>JAEYZV010000405.1 GCA_023427865.1 Acidobacteriota bacterium | reverse complement strand
GTGGCAGCGTACGTACGTGACGCGCGGACGCCCCATCACATGCGTCCCGGCACGGTCGCGCCCATCAGGTCGAGTGCCCGCGTCATCTGCTGCCGGAAATAACCCGCCGCCGCCGCGCGCCACAATCGCACGTCCTCCCGTTCCTCCGCGAGGATGGGGAAGCGGTGGTAGAAGCCGCTGAACGCCTGGGCGAGGCTGAAGGCGTACTTGGCGAGCAGTGACGGCTCGAGCGTCCGCACCGCGGAGTCCACGACCTCGTCGAGGCGACCGCAGGTCAGCACGAGCTCCCACCACGCGTCCGCCTCGTCGCCGGAGGCGATGCTCTCGTCGGAGGCGTCCGCGAGCCGCGCGCGGAGCCCCTGCTCGTCGAGCTGCCAGCGATCCCGCAACTTCGCGAAGATGTTGCCGGCGCGGACGGCCGCGTACTGCAGGTAGGGCCCGCTCTCACCCTCGAAGCTGAGGGCTTCGTCGATGTCGAAGGCGATGATCTTCGTGCGCGAGAACTTCACCATGAAGTAGCGCACCGCGGCGATGGCAATCGCTTCCGCGGTCTGGCGCGCTTCGGCGTCCGGCTGGTCGGGATTGCGCTTGCGGACCTCCTCGAACGCCTTGTCGATGAGGCGATCGAGCAGGTCGTCGGCCTTCACGCCGAGGCCCTTGCGCCCCGACACCTCGACGAACGGCTTGCCGTCGGCATCGCCCTGGTAGCCGAGTTCGCGCGCGGTCCTGTGCGACAGCGCCACCATCTCGTACGAGAAGTGGATTGACTGCTCGGCCTGCGCCCGATGCCCCATCGTCGCCAGCGCCTGCTTCAACAGTTGCTGCAGGTACGACTGGCGCGTGTCGATCACGTTGATCACGGTACCGGCGTTGCCGAACGCGGGGTGCTGCTGCGCGCCGCCCGACGACGTCGTCGCCCAGAGCGTGTCACCGGCGTGCCGCGTCGCGAAGGGCCGGTACTGGAAGTCCTTGCCGAGCAGGCCGAACTTCCAGAACTGGTTGGCGATGTCCTTGCCCACATACGTCACGGTGCCGTTGGAGCGCACGATGACCTTCTCGCGCGGGTTGACGTCGCCCGCACCCTCGTCCTCCGGCCCATCGGCCTGCTGCAGCGTCGCATCGACGTCTTCGTCGATTTCCATCACCCAGCAGCCCTTCAGCCGCCCTTCGGTCTGGAGGTACACGGTGCCGTTGCGCTTCAGGATCTCGAACGCCGTGGCCCAGAACTGCAGGCGGAGGATGTCGCCTTCCCACGAGAGGAGGTCGTAGTCGATGCCGAGCCGCGCCATCGTGCGCAGGTGGCACCGGACGATGGCGTCGGCAATGACCGCGCCCATCTCGGCACTGGGGCGCTCCCCATGTTCGATGGCGTGCAGCGTGCGCGCCCGCACGTCGAGGCGGGACTTGTCGCCCTCGTACCACTCGGTGACGCGCGCGTAGAGGTCCCAGCAGTAGTAGTCGAAGCGTTCGCCGCCGGCGAGGGCGCGCACCTCATCGAGGCTCTTGCCTTCGAGTTGCTCGAAACCGACCACGACGTCGGCGACCTGCACGCCGGTGTCGTCGATGTAGTTCTGGATCTCGACGGGCGTGCCCAGGAACCGCAGCAAGCGGCCGATCGTGTCGCCGAGGATCGCGTTGCGCAGGTGCCCGATGTGCGCGGCCTTGTTCGGGTTGATGGCCGTGTGCTCGACGATCGTCTTCGCGCGTGCCGTGCCCGTCGCCGTGGCAGCCGCTGGGCCGAGGTTGGCGCGGAGGAACGCGGCGCGATCGAGGAACACGTTGATGTACCCGCCGCCGACGGCCTCGACCTTGCGAACGCCCCCGATGGGTGGCAGCGCCGCGACGATCTCCTGAGCGATGGCCCGCGGCGGCTTGCGCAGCAGGCGCGCCAGTTCGAACGCACAGGGCGTGGCGAGGTCGCCGAGCGCGCGCGTCGGCGGTGTCTCCATCACGAGCGTCTGCGGGACCGCGTCGGCCCCATAAAGTGTTGTCAGCGTGTCCTGTAGCGCCGCTCGTACGGCCTGCTGCAGAGGCAGGATCATCGGTTTGACTCGATCGGATCAGTGGGTTAGCATGCCGGGCAGTCGTGCTCAGTCATCTCGAGCGCCCGTGCATAGGTAAGCGGATCGTTCACGTTCCACAGGGCGCACGGGGACGATTCCTCATCTCCCCGGACCGTTGCCGACGACTCCGGTACCGTGAGCTCGCGGCGGCGCCTGGCGCCGCGTGTCGATGCCTCTGGAAGCAGAGAGCCGGAGCTGAAGGGCGGGTCGATCGCGGGGAACCGCGCGTGCGACGTATGGATGGCGCCCAGCACCGTGAGGATGCCGCCACGCGGTCCCCGGGCCGTCCACCCCGGGGACGGACCGTCCGGACGCCCACTCACCGCCGAAACGTTACCAGAAAATGAGTGAGGCGAGAATCGATCGGCTGCTCGCGGCGGCGCTCCACCAGGCCATCGTCGACCTCCTTCCGGAACGGATCGAGTTCTACGAGAGCTACCTGCGACCGCGCGGCTGGCGTGAGGACGCCGTCAACCTCGCCCCGGTCACGGCGGTCCTCAGCTTCCTTCGCCACGAAGATTCCGGCACCTACGACGCGGTGATGGAGCGGGCGGCCTCCTACGCCTCCACCTGGTGGATGGCGCGACAGCCCTGGCACGTGCGCGCCGGTGCGCGGCTGCTGCCGATGCCCCTGCGGCTGCGTCAGGTCGGCCGCCTCGCCAAGCAGCACTTCGAGCGGTCCTACCGCGGCACGAAAGTGAAGATCCGCGTGCGCCGACGCCAGCTCGAGATGGAAGTGCGCGGATCGATCTTCTGCAGCAACCGCGAGCACACGCGCGAGCCGCACTGCCGCTACTACCTCGCCTTCCTCGAGGCGTTGCTCGCCCATGACGCCTTCCCGCGCAGTGGGAGCCTCCCCGCATGCCGTGCACTTGGCGGCGATTGCTGCGTGCTGCGCGTCGAGGTGCCAGAGGCGCAGCCATGACGCGCGGGACGGCGCGTGTGTGCGCCGCGTGCGCCTGCCTGGCATGGGCGGCGCTCACCGGGCGCGCTTTCCCGCACACGCCGGGGCTGGCGCCGGCCGCGGGCGTCCAGGCGTCTGCGCCGGTCACGCCCGTGGCGCTCGTCGTACCGTTGCGTCCGGTCGGCGACGACCCGCGCACGTTGTGGCTGGGCGAAGGCATCGCCTTGCTCGTCTCGGACTCGCTGACCGCACTGGGCCGCCCGGCGGTCACCCGCACCGATCGCGTGACCGCGTTCGACGTGCTCGAGTTGCCCGACGATCGCGATCTCTCGCGTGCCACGCTGCTGCGCGCCGCCCAGGTCATGGGGGTACGCGACCTCGTCACCGGCACCGTGGCCATCACCGGCGAGACGCTGACGGTGACCGCACGCGCAGTCCAGGTCGAGGCCGGACGCGGCACGCCGGAGATCCGCGAGCAGGGACCGCTGCGCGACGTGTTCGCGATTGCCGGCCGCGTCGCGTCCCGCATTGCCGGCGTGCCCCCGGGCGCCCCGTCCACGCTCGCCGATCCGCCGCCGTCTCTCGAGGTGTTCGAGGCGTTCGTCAAGGGCCTCGTGGCCGAGACGCCGTCCACGCAGATGCGCTTCCTCGAGCAGGCGGTGGCGGCCGCGCCGCAATACGCGCGTGCGCACCTGGCGATCTGGGAGGTGGCCTCGGGCGAAGAACAGCATGAGCGTGCGCTCGTGGCCGCTCAGGCCGTCCCCGCAGCGTCGCGGTTCAGCCGGCGCGCGCGGTTCGCGGCAGGCTTGTCGCTCGTCGAGTTGAAGCGGTGGGACGAGGCGTTCTCCGCCTTCAAGGCGCTGCTCGATCAGCGCCAGAGCGCGGCCGCGTACAACAACCTCGGCGTCATCCAGGCACGGCGCGGCACCGTCACGGCGCAGGCCGGCACGGCCGCCTACTTCTTCAACAAGGCCGCCGAGTCCGCTCCGGAGTCGCCTGATTACTTCTTCAACCTGGGCTATGCCTACTGGCTGGCCCGCGACGTGCCGGCGTCCATCTACTGGCTGCGGGAAGTCGTGCGTCGCCGGCCCGCCGACGGCGACGCTCACTTCGTGCTCGCGGCGGCGCTGCAGGCGGCTGGCAGCGGCGCGGAGGCCACACGCGAGCGGGAGCTCGCCCGGCAGTTGTCGTCGAAGTTCTTCGAATGGGAGAAGCGACCGACCGCCGACGCA
>JAEYZV010000313.1 GCA_023427865.1 Acidobacteriota bacterium | reverse complement strand
GCGGAGTCCTGTCCTTTGCGCTCGTCCCGAACGTGGCCGGCGCCGACACATCGTTCACGATGACAGGAAGTGGCGATCCGGTCGTCACGGTGGTCGAGACCGCCGGCGTCTTCACGGTCGCCGCCCGCTTCCACGTGCCACAGGCCCCCGCGGCCGTCCTGGCCGTGCTCACCGATTACGAGGGCATTCCGCGCGTGATGCCCGACGTCAAGAGGAGCATCGTGAAGTCCCGCTCGGACGACCGCGTGCTCGTCGAGCAGGACGCGGTCTCGCGCGTGCTGTTCTTCTCCAAGACCGTCCACCTGATGCTCGACATCCGCGAGACCGAGAACTCGCTGACCTTCCGGGACGTGTGCGGCAGGTCGTTCGAGCTGTACGAAGGGGCATGGCAGGTCAGGCCCGTGGGCGACAGCACGCTCGTGACGTACGAGCTGCGCGCGAAGCCCGCGTTCGAGGTGCCCCACTTCCTCGTCAAGCGCTTGTTCAAGCGCGATGCCGGGCAGCTGATTGCCCGCCTCAGGCAGGCAATCGCCAGCTGACGGTATTTGCGGTTGGTCACCGACGTCTGTGGCCCGCGCGCGACGCCGGCCCGCGTGCGCCGTCCTGAGTCGGGAATTCCAGCCTTCTTACGACAACCTGCGACTTCTCACCGCCAGTGGCCCACGCCGCCACGACGCCGTCCCGGGTGCCCGCCAGGACGGGGTGGCTGGCTCCGCCGGACGCCGCGAGTCGGACGACCTGGCCGGCCTGCACCGAGCCATCTGGACGCGAGGTGATCGTGCGCGCCGCAGCCACACGCGCGCCGTCGAGGAGTTCGTCCCACGCCACCACCACCGTGCGGTCGGGACCGTGCGCGACCTGCGGGTGCATCGGCTTCGGGCTGCCGAGTGTCGGGATGCGCTGCCGCCTGCTGAAGCGCTGACCGTCCCGCGTCGTGGCGTAGAAGAGCGCGCCTTGCGGATCGTCGCCGCCGATGACTGTCGGCCACACGATGTGGGCCGTTCCCCCTGCGTCGATCGCGACCGACGGCCCATCGTCGGGGCAGCCGTGTATCGCCCAGCCGTCCTCGCTGACGCGTCTGGGTGCCGAGAAGGATCGGCCGCCGTCGCGCGAGACCGACATCGCGATGTCCCGGAGGTCGCCGGGGTACACGTGCCGCCACGCGGCGTACAGCGTGCCGTCCGCAGCCGTCGCCAGCGCCGTCTTGCAGCAGTAGCACACGCCTGTCGTGATCGCGTGCTCGGTCAGTGACGCCCCGCCTGCCGAGGCGTGATACAGCGCCGACCCCTGCGCCATCACGGCGCCGTCCTGCGGCGTGCCACCCGTATGGGCATGGTGGCCACCGCCTCGCCGGCTCGCCGCCCCGGCCGGGCGAGCGGCGAGTCCCCGGTGATCGAGCCAGATCGCGTGCGCAACACCTTCCGCATCCACGGCAAGCGCGGGCCACCCGCGATCCCCTTGCGTGCCGACGGCCTGCAATGCTCGCGGCTCGCCGAACGAAGCGCCTCCGTCGCGCGATTGCGCCAGCTTGATCTCGGTTGTCGTCCCGCGCGCCGTCCACAGGACCGTGACGATGGGCAGCGACGCGCCACTGCGATGGACCGCCACTCTCGGCGGCAGCTCACCTCCCAGGCGCCCCTCGCCCCGCACCCGGTTGACGCGCACGGGCGGCCCGAACGTGGCGGCGCCGTCGCGGCTCGTGGCGACGAACACGTCCGCCCTGCCCTCGGACGCGACTCCCCACGCCACCGCCACGAACGAACCCGATGCGGCAATCGAGGGCGTGGCATCGGCCCCACCGGGCACGTCGAGCTCCACGGCCGCCGGGCCCTGCGCCACGCTTCGGGCGAGCAGGGCCGACGAGAGCAGCGCACCAAGCATCAATGCGAAACGAAATGACATCGGACCGTGCCTCAGAAGTGGAATCGCAGGGCGAGCTGCGCGGTGCGTGGATCGCCGACCGCCGTGACCTGCGCAAAGGACGGCGAGGGGTGGGTTGGATACGGCCCCGTGCCGAAGTTCGTGTTGCGGGCGATCTCGTTCACCGCATTGGTGACGTTGAACACCTCCGCGATGGCCTCGAGGCGCGTCGATCCACGCAGCGGGATGCTGCGGCTGACGCGCAGAGCGAGGCTGAAGAAGGCGTCACCGACGCCCGTATTGCGCGGGATGAACGTGCCGTTCACGATCGGCCGGCCCGCCGTGCCCTGCAGCGTCGTCACGCCCGACGTCACGTTGAACGGCGCTGCGGAGTATGCCTGCAGCATCGCGCTCACCTGGAACCCGTGCGTGAGCGCCTGCCATGCGGTGCGCGCCCTGTCCATCGGCGTGCTGGCGCCGCCGGAGAGCACGAACATGTGGCGCCGGTCGTTGTCGGCTCGTCCCCAGTCCTTCGACACGTCCCGGGGATCGATCGGTCCACTGAAGAAGAACTCGCCCACGTCGTTCATCGCCCTTGCCCACGCGTAGCTCGCACGGTAATGGCCCCAGCGTGACGGCCGCCGGACAATGGTGACGGTGAGCGCGTGGTACGTGGACGAGCCAGCCGAGGAGTAGCGGCTGTCGTTGCCGTAGGCCGCGATGGGCCGGCAGGCGTTGTTGTTGCCGGTCGGCACGCACGAGGGCACGTTGGCGTTGATCGCCATCAGCAGGCCGCTCCCTCGCACGTACGAATAGCCAACGCCTATCGTCGATGTCCGTCCGACCTGCTGTTCCACTTCGACGCTTGCCTGTCGTGAGTACGCCTGCTCCAGCTCGCGATCCATTGTCGTGAGGTTGGCAAGCGTGACCGACGGCACAGGCGCGGCGAGGACCGCGGGAAAGGCTGGCGCCGCCGCCTGGCCCGGTGACAGGCTCACGTTGACCTGCCGCAGGTTCGCGAGATCGGTGGTGTTGCCGGCAGAGAGCAGCGCGTTTGCGAGCGGACGCAGGGGAACGCGGTCGAAGTACAGCCCCGCATTGCCCCGCACGACGAGCGAGCGCGCCGCAAACGGCGTCCACGCGAAGCCGGCACGCGGCGACACGTTGTCGGTGTCGGTGCGAATCGACTCCAGCAACTGCAGGTCGTATCGCAGGCCGAGGTTCAGCGTCAGCGCAGACGAGACGCTCCACGCATCCTGCAGGTAGACGCCGATGCTCGTGCTGGCCTGGTCTACGTTCGCGACGCCGAACGTCTGCGTGAAGCCGGCGTTGTTGTAGACGCCGGCGAGGAAGGCCGGCAGCGACGCGAAGGCGTACGCTCCCTGCCTCGCGCGCGGGAACGAGATGCGGTCGTCGTTGTGCACCACGTCGACACCCGCGCGCAGCGCGTGGGCGCCGCGCTGCTGCGACACGGTGTGCACGCCCTGCCACATCCTGTTCAGCCGCCCCTGCGGGCTCGACGACATGGGGCCGAACGTGGCCACGCCGGCGATGCTGACGGCAGGCCCGACGACGTCTGCGGGAAGCGCCCTCAGGTCACTGTGCGTGAACTGCGCGCGCGACTCCGCAACCGTCCTGTCACCGAGCGTCACGAGGTGCGACAGGGCGATCGCATGATCCCGGTTGCCGAGCCCTGCCGATGCCGATGGCGCGGCGAGGCCGCCGGCGCCCCGCACGTTCTCCGCGGCGACGTCGTAGAGGCCGTAGCGCGCGCCGAGCTGGTGGCGCGTGCCGACGACCTGATCGACCTTGCCGAGGACGTTCAGGGTATCGACGGGGATGTCGTAGGTGCCGGTGGTCACCCTCGCGCCGCGGTAGCCCGTGGCGTCGAGGTGCGCGTTGATGGCCGACGCGTTCGCCGGCGAGATCGTCGTCAGACCGGTCTGGCGGAGTTCGCGCCGTTCAGCATTCGTGAAGAAGAACGCGCGGTTGCGCACGAGCGGCCCGCCGAGGCTGCCGCCGTACTGGCGCTGCGACATCGGCAGTGTCGTACGCGAGAGCGCGTTGGCGGCGTTGAAGCGATCGTCCCGGACGTATCCGTATGCGGTGCCGTGCATGACGTTCGTGCCGCTGCGCGTCACGACATTGACGTAGCCGCCGAGTGCCCGCCCGAACGCCGCCTGCCCGCCGGACGAGATCACCTGGACCTGCTCGATCGCGTCCACGCCGTAAGGCATCCCGCTCAGGCCTGCCGCATCGTCGTTGGCCGACAGGCCGTCGACGATCACGCTGTTGGAGAAGTTGCGCTGGCTGCCGACGGACAGCCCGACTCCGGGTACGGCGGAGGTCTCGGCGAACACCTGAGTGCTGTTGATGTTCGGCGGTGCGACCGACGGCGCCAGCAAGGCGATGTCGAGGAAGTGGCGACCGTTCAGGGGCAGTTGGCGCACTTCCGCCTCGGCCACCGTCGTCGCGACCTGGCTGCGCGC
>JAEYZV010000219.1 GCA_023427865.1 Acidobacteriota bacterium | reverse complement strand
GCACCACAGGCCGGGCACGATCCGTTGCCCCCCGTGGGCAGCATGACGATGGAGGAGATCGAGCGCGCGATGATCCTGAAGTCGCTGCGACACCACGGCGGGAACGTGAGCCGGGTCGCCGACTCGCTGGGCTTCAGCCGCGCGGCGCTGTATCGTCGCCTGGAGAAGTACGGCATCTCCGTGTGACCCGCCTTCGCGCCTTCGGCGCTTCGGCGTGGCAGGCCCCGTGTGCCTTCGGCGCTTCGGCGTGGAAGGCCCCCGTACTCCTTCGACGCTTCGGCGATGCAGGCCCTCGTACGTGACTCTTCGGCGACTCTTCTACAGCTACCTGCTCGTCCTGCACGCCGTGCTGGCGGTGCTCGCCTGGCACCTGGTCCGCGCCACGCCGTGGGCGCTGCTGGCGCTGGAACTGGGACTCGCGGTCTCGGCCCTCATCGGCGCCTGGCTCGTGGACCGCCTGCTGCGGGCCCACGCCCTGGTCCAGGAGAGCGCCCAGTTGCTCGAGGAGAGCGACTACACGACACGGTTCCGCCACACGGGACAGGCCGAGATCGACCGCCTCATCGACATCTACAACCGCATGGCCGACGCACTCCGGTCCGAGCGCGTGCGCGTAAGGGAACAGCACCATTTCCTCCAGAGCCTGCTGGAGGTCTCGCCGTCGGGCGCGGTCATCCTCGACCACGACAGCCGCGTGGACTTCCTGAACCCCGCCGCCCAGCGACTGCTCGGCAAGGACGTGGCGCCGGGAGTGCCGGCGACGACCGGAGACTCGTCGCTGCGTGAAGTGATCACCGCGCTCGAGCGCGCGCCATCGGCGGTCGTCACGCTGCCCGGCGGCCGCCGCGCCAAGGCCAGCCGCGGCTCGTTCATGGACCGCGGGTTCAGCCGGACGTTCCTCGTGCTCGAGGAGCTGACCGAGGAACTGCGGCAGGCCGAAAAGGCCGCGTACGAGAAGCTGATCCGGATGTTGTCGCACGAGGTGAACAACTCCGTGGCCGCCTCCAATTCGCTGCTGACGTCGTGCCTCGTCCTGGCCGAACAGGTGCCGGGCGAAGGCCGCACGGATCTCGAGGGCGCTCTCCACGTCGTCATGAACCGGACGACGCAGCTTGCGGCGTTCATGAAGGCATTCGCCGACGTGGTCCGGTTGCCGGAACCACAACTGGCGCCGTGCAATCTGCACGATCTGCTCGACCACCTGCGGCGCCTGATGGCCGCAGAGGCCGAACGCCGCCGGGTGTCGCTGGTGATGGACCTCGCGCCGGTGCCGGCCGTCGCGCTCGACCGCACGCTGATGGAACAGGCGCTCGTGAACGTGATCAAGAACGCCATCGAGGCGGTCGACCACGATGGGCAGATCGTGCTGCGCACGGGGATGACGAGCGGCCAGGCGTTCCTCCAGGTCGAGGACAGCGGACCCGGCCTTGCGCCCGAGGTCCGCGCCCACCTGTTCACGCCGTTCTTCAGCACCAAGGAATCGGGTCAGGGCATCGGCCTGACGCTCGTGCAGGAGATTCTCACGCGCCACGGATTCCCGTTCGCCCTGGATGGCCCCCAGGGCGGTCCCACACGGTTCACGATCTGGATGGGCTGACCGGACGACGTCCGATTCCGTCGCTTGCGACGTTCTCAACGACTGCACGCAGTGCTCCAAGGGGAAGGTGCATGCCCGCAGTCAACCGACGCGCGTTCTTCACTCGATACACGCTGGGCGGCCTGACGGCAGCGTTGCCGACCAGCACGTCCGAAGCCGCGGCCCAGGGCGCTCCATCGGCTCCGACTGCCGGGCAGTCCGACCCGGCGGCTGCCCGCCAGCGCCTGCAGGCAATGCTCGATGGCGCGGCCATCACGCAGCTCGTGTACGTGGTGGCCAGGGCGAGAATCGCGGACCACGTCGGTGATGAGGCGGCACGCGCGGAGGATCTGGCGAGTGCGGCCGGGCTGCACGCCGATGCGTTGTATCGCGTGATGCGGGCCCTCGCTGGCTACGGTGTCTTCCAGGAGCTGGATGGCAGACGATTTCGGCAGTCGGCCATCTCACACCTGCTGAGAACTGACGCACCGCACTCGATGCGGGCCGCAGCCGCCGTACGGGGCGAGGACTTCTTCTGGCGCTCGTGGGGTGCGCTGCGCGAATCGGTGAGGACCGGGCGCACGGGCCACGAGATCGTTTACGGCGAGAACACGTTCGACTGGTTCGCGAAGAACCCGGATGCTGCGCGGCTCTTCGACGACTTCCAGGCCGCTCTGACCACGGCATCCACGACCGCCATCACGAAGGCGTACCCGATGCCATCCGGCGCAATCGTCGCAGACATCGGCGGCGGCAACGGCACGCTCATCAGCGCCGTTCTCGAGGCGAACCCTTCAGCTCGCGGCGTGCTGTTCGACCTGCCGCATGTGGTCGAAGCGGCGCGCCCCCGGCTCGCGCCGCTGGCGAACCGGATCGTGCTGACGGGAGGTGACTTCTTCAAGGCGGTCCCGACAGGCGCGAACGTTTACATCATGAAGTACATCCTCCACGACTGGGAGGAGCCCAAAGCGCTCACGATTCTCGCCAACACGCGTAAGGCTATGCCTCCGCGATCCGTTCTGCTCGTCATCGAAGACCTGGTCTGCGGACCGAACGCGCCGTGTCGCGCCAAGCTTGGAGACGTCACCATGCTCGCCCGCACGGGTGGAAGGAACATGACGGAGACCGAGTACCGCACCCTGCTGCAGGGCGCGGGCTTCTCGGTGTCCAGAGTGATTCCCGTGGACGGCGACCTGCACATCATCGAGAGTCGCGCAGCGTGACGACACCGTGTGCGGCGGGATCAACGAGCGGACACGAGCGGCATCAGGTGCCGGACCCGCGAATCCCGCAGCCACAAACCCAGCCAGAGCAGCGCTCCCACGAAGACGGGGAACAGGATGTGGGTAAGCCACGGGTTGCCGATCCTGACGTGGGTGGCGACGGCACCGCCCAGATAACCCGTCCACAGGATCGCTCCGAGTACGGACGTGCGTCGTACCAGGTACAGCACGAGGCAGGCCAGCTGCAGCAGACCGAGCGGCAGCACCACGCCGGCGGGATACCCGAGCTGGGTGGTGCCGTCGATGACGGGGCCGACGCGCAGGAGCTTCCCGGTGAGGTCCATCGCGAGGAACAGCACCGGGATGGCGCTGACGATGATGCCGGCGCGACGGGCCGCGGGGCTCACGGTGAGCGGACCCACGGCCGAGTCGGCAGTCGCGACGGCGCGGAGGATGAAGGACGACAGGCTCGTGACATCGGCGCGTGCTGGCTGGCTCATGTATGACTCCTCGTGTATCCGCTAGAGAGACCGCACGCGCAGGACGGAATCATCGGTGGGGTTCTGACGGGACCGGAACCGGGGCGACAGGAGGCACGTCCGCACATCGGAAGGACCAAAGCGGGATCCGGCGCCCCGGAGGAGAATGCCCGTGATGACTGCCGACACCTATCGGGCCCTGGCCCTCGCGCTCGAGGGCGTCGAGGAGAAGGCGCACATGGGGCATCCGGACTTCCGTGTGAACGGACGGATCTTCGCGACCCTCCTCGACCAACGCCGCGCCACCATCATGCTCACGCCTGAAGAGCAGGCCGCGGTGATGGACGAGGCGCCGGCGGTGTTCACGCCAGCGCCCGGGGCGTGGGGCCGTCAGGGCGCGACGCGCGTGGCGCTGCCGGCGGCGGGCGCACCGGAGGTGCGAGGCGCC
>JAEYZV010000184.1 GCA_023427865.1 Acidobacteriota bacterium | reverse complement strand
AGTCGGGTCCCCACGGTACGTGGACCCGGGTCGGGACGTGGTCACGGGTGCGGGGGTGGGCGGAGGGGTGGCTGCGGCCGGGCGGGTGACCGCGGCGCGCGCGGCAGGCTTGCGGGGCGTGGCCTCGGGCGTGACGCGCCGGGCGACCGGGTCCGCTGCCCTTTCGGGAGCCCCAACCGGCTCTTCCGGGAGTGGCACGATCTCGGCTTCGGTGCCAAGGACCGCGGGCGGCGCCGCGTCGGGCTGTGCCGGGACGACCTGCGCTGCTGGGGCGGGGTTCGCCGGACCAGCCATCTGCCGGACGGCAAGGTAGCCGCCTGCGCCGGCGGCAGTGACGCTCCCGGCCACGAGGGCGATTGCGACGAGGGCACGCTGTTCCATGATCTCCACTCCGGAGCCGGACGAGCCGTCGGGGCTTGCCCCGACCGACCCGCAGGCGGCACGAGGCGCGTCCGCGAAATGCGCACTTCCGTGTTCGTCCGGCGACGACTGCCTCCGCAAACACCGTGCCAGACCCCGGCGTCGGATTCGCAGGCACATCGACCCGCAGACTCTCTCGCGGCCGGGTGACTGACGCCTCGGCAGGACACACCGTGGGACCGGTTGGGGACACTCTCGCCAGCAGCGGATCTTGCAAGAAGCTCGCTGCCGTCTGTCGGCCCGAGAGGAGATGACAATGACCCGCGTCCTGCTTTTCCTGATCGTCTCGGTGCTGGTCCTCGCTCCGCGGCCTGCCCTGGCCGGAGATCTCACGCTGCGCGACGTGATCGAGCTGCATCGGTCAGGCCTCGGCGACCAACTGCTGATGGCCGTGATCGAGGTCGACGGGGGGCCGTTCTCGCTGGGGTTCGCAGACATCCAGGACCTGAAGGGCGAAGGCATCAGCGAGCGCGTCATCAGCACGCTCGTTCGCACGGGGTCGCGGCCTCGCGCCAGCGCGGAGGTTCCGACGGTGTCGGTCGAGCAGCACGTCACCAACGTCGTGCCCGCGCTCGTCGTCGTTGGCGTGCCCGGGCCGGTACGCGACGGTGAGGCCGACGACCGCCGCCATGGACACGACGGCGACGACCGTGCCGGCCGGCGCGACCGACGCGGTTCGCATGGCAGGGACGCGCCGGCGGCGACGTGGATCACGCGCCGCGAAGACGGCCGTAACGTGGCGCAGGAGCCGCGGCGTTCGCGCCGCGACGACACGCCCGCCGCCACGTGGGTGACGCCGAATTCGCGCACCGAACCGCGCAGCGGCGACGACAAGCCGCCGCGACGGTGAGGCGCGCTCATGACGCGGGTGCGATCAGCGCAGGTACGTACGCCAACCCCTGGAACCGCCTGCGTCAGGACTTCCCGCGGCCGATCAGGTAGGCCTCGCACGTCCGACGGCCGCTGAGCCAATAGCCCAGCGCGCGATGCAGGCCATCGACGACGACGAACTCCGCGGCGTCCGGCTTGACCCGGTCGCCGACGGACCACTGCGACAGCACGAGGACCGTCGCCGGTTCGCCCAACGCGTGCGCGATGCGTCCCCAGCACGACGGGCTGGCCGCCGCATACGCGGCCTCGTGCTCGGCGAGCCACGCGGCCGCGTCGCGCAGCCGCATCCCGCCCGCCGCGTCGCCGAGGCGGCAGGCGTCGCCATGGCACGGTTCACCCGCATGTTCCGGCAGCCACACATCGCCGAGCTCGTCCTCATCGAGCGCGACACGGGTCCAGTTGCCGTCACCCTCACGTTCGAGCTCGTCGAGCAGAGGCAGCGCCCAGCGCGCGGGTGAATGGCCGGGATACGTGGCGGCGCGGATCTCCGCGTCGATGAGGGCTCTCGGGATTCTCGATGTGATCAGGCGCACGGCTTCCGCAGACCTGTCCATCTTGCTACAGTCGCGCGGTGATGCCCCTCGCGCGCGTGCCGGTGAAGGCCGCCCTCCTCCTTGCGCTGTGCCTTGCGGCAGGCGCCGCCTGCGACAAGTCGAACGGGACGCCGACCGCGCCATCGGGCGCCCTGCAGATCTCCGCGACACGCACGACGCTGCAGGCCGGCGAGACGATGCCGCTGGCCGTGACGAGCGCGGGAGCGCCCGCGACGGGCGTCAGCTGGATCAGCTCGGATGCGACCGTCGTCACGGTGAGCCCTGCCGGCCAGGCAACCGGGGGGCGACCCGGTCGCGCGACGGTGACGGCCTCGTCGGCGTCGGCGTCGGGAAGCCTTGCCTTACGTGTCGTGCCGGACTACAACGGCACCTGGAGCGGCAGTGTCGTCCGGCTGCAGATCGCCTGCAGCGCGGCGTCGACCAGCGCGCTGTGTGCGCCCGGCGCACCTACCGGCGGGTCGATGACCCTGCGCCTGACGCAGGTCGGCGACCAGGCGAGCGGGACGCTCGTCGATTCCGCCGAGCCGGCCGCGGTGGTCCCCCTCACCGGCCAGGTGCTCGCCGACGACCATCTGGCGCTCGCAGGCCGCCTCGACGTCCCGACGACCGCGCCGACGATGCGCGTCGATGTCGCCACGTGGCGTGCGTCGCTCGACGTCACGCTGGGGACGCTCGCCGGCAGCTACAACCTTGCGGTCGACCGCGCACGCACGGGTGCGGTGCTGCAGCAGGATTACAGCGCGCAGGTGCAGTTCCGCGATCTCCGTCGCCAGTAGCCGACGTGCCGTAGGCGTACACTTGGGGCCGTGTCGGCGTCTCCGGATGTCATCGTCATCGGCGCGGGACTCATCGGTTGTGCCATCGCCCACTCGCTGGCGCGCGACGGGGCGAAGGTGCTCGTGCTCGATGCGAGAACGCCTGGCTCGGGCGCCTCGCAGGCGTCGGCCGGCATGCTGTGCCCGTACATCGAGGGCAGGCACGAGGGCGCGCTCCAGCAACTCGGCGTCCAGAGCCTCGCGCTCTACGACGGGTTCGTCGCGCGCGTGCGTCGCGACTCGGATCTGCAGGTGCCCTATGTGCGACACGGCACCCTGCAGGCAGCCGACACCGAGGAAGCCGCCGCGGAATTGCAGGCCGTTGCCGAGCGACTGCATACGGAAGGCGTCCCCTGCCACTTCCTGAACGACGCCGCGGCGATCCGTGATCTCGAACCCCTTGCGGCACCGCACCGAGCCGCGCTGCTCATCGAGGTCCACGGTGCTGTTCGCATCCGCGACCTCGTCGAGGCGTTGCGCGTCGGCACGCTGCGCCACGACGCGACCTTCGTCGATGCCGAGCGTGTGGCCCGCGTCGTGGAGCGCCGCGGGCGCTTGACGGTCGAGACGCACGCCCGCACGCTCGAAGCCCCCCACGTCATCGTCACGGCCGGCGCGTGGTCGATACAGCTACCGATCGAGGGGCAGCCGGCCGCACCGACACAGCCCGTCCGCGGGCAGTTGCTGCGGCTGCTCGTGCACGGCAGCAACGTGCGCCGCGTGCTGTGGGGGCGCGACTGCTACATGGTGCCCTGGGGCGATGAGTTGCTCGTCGGCGCGACAATGGAGCAGGCGGGGTTCGACGCACGCGCGACCGTGGCAGGTGTGGCCCACCTCTGCGGCGCCGCTCGAGCGGTGGTTCCGGCACTTGCCGATGCGAGCTTTTCCGAAGTGCGGGTCGGGCTGCGCCCCGGGTCGCCGGATGGCCTGCCCATCGTGGGTGTCTCGCAGCGCGCCCCCGGCCTCGTGTACGCCACCGGTCATTTCAGGCACGGCGCCCTGCTCGCGCCGCTCACGGCAGACATCGTGACGCAGGTCGTTCGCGATCCCACCGCGCCCGTGCCGGCGTCGCTCTCGCCGGCCCGCTTCGATCTCTGAACCCCTGGAGGAGCCCGTGTCCGAACGACTCGATTCTGCGCAGATCGCTGCTGCTCTTGCGGCCTTACCCGGCTGGAAGGTCGAAGGGAACGCGATTCATCGGCAGTTCATGGTCACGAGCTTCGCCGATGCGGTGGCGCTGCTCACGAGGCTCGCATTCGAGGCCGAGGCTGCCGATCACCATCCCGATTTCGTGCTCGAGTACCGCAGGCTGACGGTGCGGTTCTGGACGCACACGGCAGACGGTGTCACGCAGAAGGACGTGGATGCGGCGCGCGTCGCCAACCGGCTGGCGTCGCAATACACTGCCGTCGAGAAGTAGAACAGGGCTTCGGGGGCCCGAGGACCCGGGTGCCGCGTGGTGGGCCTGGGGTGCAGGTGCGAAGGGACGACATGCTGATCACGACGACGAATACGCTCGACAACGCGAAGGTCGTGAGGTACATCGGGCTCGTCAGCGGCGAGGCCATCCTCGGCGCGAACATCTTCCGCGACCTGTTCGCAGGCATCCGCGACATCGTCGGCGGAAGGTCAGCGGCGTACGAGTCGGAGCTGCGCAAGGCCAAAGACCTCGCGGTTCAGGAGATGCAGCAGCAGGCGGCCTCGCTCGGCGCCAATGCCATCATCGGTGTGGATCTGGACTACGAAACCATCGGCAACGGCGGCAGCATGCTGATGGTGAGCGCGAGCGGAACGGCGGTGGTGATCGAGTAATTGCAGAATTTCAGAATTTCAGAATTGCGTTACCACCGCCAACGGTCGAGGCACGACCAAGGTGCTGAAATTCTGCAATTTCGAAATTCTGAAATTCTCCGCTCTACCCAATCGGGAAGATGGTCTCGACGGCGGCGGCGGGCCGTGGGATGACGTGAACGCCGACGAGCTCGCCGACGCGGCGTGCGGCCGCGGCGCCGGCGTCGGTCGCTGCCTTCACGGCGGCGACGTCGCCGCGCACGATCGACGTGACCAGTCCGGCGTCCACTTTCTGCCAGCTGACGAAGGTGACGTTTGCCGTCTTCAGCATGGCATCGGTCGCCTCGACCATTCCCACGAGCCCCCGGGTCTCGATCATCCCGAGCGCCTCGCCGACCTCACGCGTACCCTGCGCCATGGCAGCAGAGTGTACC
>JAEYZV010000110.1 GCA_023427865.1 Acidobacteriota bacterium | reverse complement strand
GCGCAGCGTGCCGCGCGCGCCGCGTTTCGTGAAGGCACCGGCGACGCGCTCGCGCTCGTCGACGCCGATCGCGTGTACATCGACACCCGGCGCGAGGCGCTGGCGCTGCAACTCGACGCGGCGGCTGCGGGTGTCCGCGCGCGCCTCGCCCTTGGAGAGGACCCCCTGCCATGACCGTTCCCCGACTGTCTCGCGCGTCCCTGCACGTTGGCGCACTGCTCGTCTCGGTGGCGAGCGTGGCGTGCGGCGGCGGCCAGCAGGACGATGCGCCGGCGCCCGCGACGCAGCCCGACGCCGTGATGCTGTCGAAGACCTCCGAGCAGCTTGCCGGCATCACCGTCGAGACGGTGAAGGCCGAGACCGTGGCGCCTGAACTCGAAGCCGTCGGGACCATCGCCCTCGACGACACGCGCACGGCACGCATCGGCGCGCTCGTCGAAGGCGTGGTCTCGGCCACGCACGCCAACGTCGGCGATCGCGTGCGGCGTGGCGCGCTGCTCGCCGGCCTCCACAGTCATCAGGTACACGACGGCTGGGCCGAGTACCGCAAGGCGCTCGCCGAACGCCGGCGCAGCGAGCAGGAGCTCGCATTCGCGACCGATGCGCTCGCCCGCACCGAGCGCCTGCTCGCAGATCACGCCGCGTCGCCGCTCGAAGTGGAACGGGCGCGGTCAGCCGGGGCCGGAGCCGCCGAGCAACTGAAGATGGCAGAGGCGGAGGTCCGGCGGACCGTGGAGTCGCTGGAGCACCTCGGGCTGAGCGTGCGCGATGCTCCGGCGGGGGTCGCCGAAGAGCTCATCCCCGTCCGCACGCCACAGGCGGGCGTGGTGCTCGAGCGCCTCGTCACCGCAGGGACGGCCGTGACGCCCGGCGCGCCGCTGTTCGTCGTCGCCGACACGTCCGTGCTCTGGGTGCTCGCCGAGATCGACGAGGCAGCGCTCTCCAGCGTCCGCGTCGGGCTGTCGGTGCAGGTCGCGGTCTCGGCGTATCCATCGGAGCGCTTCCCTGCGAAGGTGACGCTGATTGGCGACACCATCAATCCCTCGACGCGCCGGGTCGTCGTGCGCGCGGAAGTCCCGAACGCCGACGGCCGCCTCAAGCCGGGCATGTTCGCGCGCGTACACGTCGAGGGCGTGGCGACCACGCCGCTCGTCCATGTGCCGGTGGACGCCGTGCAGGACATCGGGCAGCGTCGCGTCGTGTTCGTGCCGGGCGCGGACGGACAGTACGTCGCGCGAGACGTGGAGACCGGCGCGGAACGGGAGGGGCGTGTCGAGATCCGACGCGGCCTCGACGATGGCGACAAGGTCGTGACGCGCGGCGCGTTCCTGCTGAAGTCGCAGCTGCTGGCTTCTCCCGAAGGCGAGGACTAGCCGGTGGGCATCATCGAGCGGTTCACTGCGGCGGCGCTCCGCCATCGGGCGTTCGTGCTGGCCTGCGTCGTCGCGCTCGCGCTGACGGGGCTCTACGCGTATCGTGACCTCCCGGTCGAGGCCTTCCCCGACCTGACCAACAACCAGGTCGTCGTGGTGCCGCAGGCCGACGGCCTGGCCGCGCCCGAGGTCGAGCAGCGCATCACCTATCCGATCGAGACGGCCCTGATGGGCACGCCGGGCGCCGAGGAGGTGCGTTCGATCTCCAAGTTCGGCCTGTCGATGGTCACGGTGGTGTTCGACGACGCGGTGCCGGTGTACTTCGCACGGCAGCTGGTCACCGAGCGGGTCAACGAGGTCCGCAGCCGCATACCCCCAGGGGCCGAGCCGTCGCTCGGACCCGTCGCCACTGCGTTCGGCGAGATCTACCAGTACCTGGTCGAAGGCGACGACGTGGCGGTGAGGGCGCGCAAGACGCTGCACGACTGGTCGGTGCGCAACCGGCTGCGCGCGGTGCCCGGCGTCAGCGAGATCAACACCTGGGGCGGCCTCACCGAGCAGTTCCACGTCGTCGTGGACCCGCAACGGCTCGAGCGCTACCGCATTCCCGTGCAGGACGTGATCGACGCGCTCGCCGACAGCAACCTGTCGTTCAGCGGCGGGTTCGTCGAGCGTCGCGCGGAACGGACCACGGTGCGGGGCGTCGGGCTGCTCACCGGGCCAGCCGATATCGAGGCCGTGGTGATCACGGCCGTGGACGGCGTGCCCGTGCTGGTACGCGACGTCGCGGATGTCCGCACCGGCGCCATGCCGCGGCAGGGCGCGGTCACGCGCGACGGCATGGGCGAGTCGGTGGCGGGCATGGTCATCATGCTCAAGGGCGAGAACGGCCGCGACGTCGGCGAGCGGGCGAAGCTGCAGATCGACGAGATTCAGAAGTCGCTGCCGTCGGGCGTGACGCTCGTGCCGTTCTACGACCAGACGGAGGTGATCGACCGCACCGCCTCGACGGTGAGGCGGAACCTCATCGAGGGATCGCTGCTCGTGATCGCGGTCCTCTTCTTCTTCCTTCGCGACGTGCGCGCCTCGTTGATCGTGGCCGCCGTCATCCCCCTGTCGATGCTGTGCGGGTTCATCGGCATGCGGCTGTTCGGCGTGTCGGCCAACCTGATGTCGCTCGGCGCCATCGACTTCGGCCTCATCGTCGACGGCGCCGTCGTGATGATGGAGAACTTCGTGCGGCGGCGCGCCGAGGCGGAGACCGTCCTGTCGGAGGACGAAGGCGAACGCGGGCGGATGCGACTTGCGCTCTTCACGCCGGCGGCCATCGAGGTCGCGCGGCCGATCCTCTTCGGCGTGCTGATCATCATCGCGGTGTACCTGCCCATCTTCACGCTCGAAGGGCTCGAGGGGAAGATGTTCCGGCCGATGGCCATCACGGTGTGTTCGGCGATCTTTGGGGCGCTGCTGCTCGCGCTCACGGCGGTGCCGGCCGCTTCCTCGTACTTCCTGAAGATGAGCGGCCATCACGAGGAGCAGCGCTGGTTCGTCCGCCTGCGCGATCGGTACGTCCGCCATCTGACCGACGCGATGCGCCACCGCGCGCGCACGATCGCCGTCGCGCTCGTCGTTGTGACGACGGCCGTCGGGTCGCTCGGCTGGATCGGCACCGAGTTCATGCCGCGGCTCGACGAAGGCGCCATCCTGATCGAGACCCGCAAGCTGCCGTCGGTCTCGCTCGAGGAGTCGGTGGCGATATCGACGAAGGTCGAGCAGATCGTCAAGCGGTTCCCGGAAGTGTCGCAGGTCGTCACGAAGATGGGCCGACCGGATCTCGCCACCGAGGCGATGGGCATCTACCAGGGCGACGTGTACGTGAGCCTGCACCCCGAGGACGAGTGGACGACCGGCCGCGACAAGGACGCGCTCATCGAGGCGCTTGCCGCGGCGCTGAAGGAGATGCCGGGCGTGACGGTGAACTTCACGCAGCCGATGGCGATGCGGCTCGACGAGGTCGTGTCTGGCGTGAAGGCCGACGTCGCGGCGAAGATCTTCGGCGAGGACGCCGCCACGCTCGAGCGGCTCGCCGCCGAGATCGAGGCCGTTCTGGCGAAGGTGCAGGGCGTCGCCGACCTGCAGGTGGAGGTCTTCTCGGGCGCATCGCAACTCGAGCTCACGATCGACCGCCAGGCGATCGCGCGCTATGGCCTGCACGTGGACGATGTGCAGCGGATCGTGGAGGCTGCCGTCGGCGGCACGGACGCGACCGCGGTGCTCGACGGCCCGCGACGCATCCCGGTGGTCGTCAGGTTCGACGAGTCGACGCGCGTGAACGAGGCGGCGCTCGGCGCGCTGCTGCTCACCGCGCCCGGCGGCGAGAAGGTGCCGCTCTCGCGCGTGGTGCGCATCGAGCGGACCAGCACACCGGAAGCGATCAGCCACGAAGGCGGGCAGCGTCGGCTCGTCGTGCAGTGCAACGTGCGTGGCCGCGACATCGGCAGCTTCGTCGCCGAGGCGCAGGAGCGGATGGCGTCGGTCGAGATGCCGGTGGGCTACTACGTACGCTGGGGTGGGCAGTTCGAGAACCAGGCTCGCGCCACCCAGCGGCTGGCGCTGGTGATCCCGCTCTCGCTCGCCATCATCTTCTCGCTGCTCTACGTGACGTTCCACAACGTGCGCCATGCCGCACTGATCATCCTGAACGTGCCGTTCGCGCTGGTGGGCGGCATCGCGATGCTGTGGCTCCGCGGGCTGAACCTGAACCTGTCGGCATCGGTGGGCTTCATCGCGTTGTTCGGCGTCGCCGTGCTGAACGGCGTCGTACTGATCACCGCGGTCAACCAGTTGCGCTCACAGGGACACCTGCTTCGGGAGGCGATCCTCCTCGGCGCGGCCTCGCGCCTGAAGGCCGTGCTGATGACGGCGCTCGTCGCAGCGATCGGCTTCGTGCCGATGGCGCTCTCGCAGGGCGCGGGTGCCGAGGTGCAGCGCCCGCTCGCCTCGGTGGTGATCGGCGGCGTGATCACCTCGACACTGCTCACGCTCATCGTGCTGCCGGTCGTGTATGAAATGATCGAGGACAGGTTCCATGCGTCTGCTCGTCGTCGAGGATGACCCCACGATCAGCCACTTCCTCGTGAAGGGTCTGCGCGAGGATCAGCACCTCGTGGACCTGGCCGAGGATGGCGACACCGCCGAGGCGCAGGCGCTCGCCGGCGACTACGACGCGATCCTGCTCGACGTCATGCTGCCGGGACAGGATGGCCTGGAGGTGTGCCGCCGGCTGCGCGCGCAGGGCGTGGACACGCCTATCCTGATGGTCACGGCGCGCGACACGATCGGCGATCGCGTGCGGGGGCTCGACACCGGTGCCGACGACTACCTGGTGAAGCCGTTCGCGTACGACGAGGTGGTGGCCCGCCTGCGCGCGCTGACCCGGCGCGGACGGACGTCGAGCCTCTCGGCCGTGCTCACCGCCGGCGCGTTGTCGCTCGATCTCGAGGCGCACCAGGCCCGCGTCGGCGAGACGCCGGTGCCGCTCACCGCCACCGAGTACCGGCTGCTCGAGTACCTGATGCGGCGGGCCGGCACGATCGTCTCGCGCGATCAACTGGCGGAGCACGTCTGGGGCGGCGAGTACGATCCGGCCTCGAACCTCGCCGACGTGTACATCGGGTACCTTCGCAAGAAGTTCGCGGGAACGCCGGCCGCCGACCAGATCCGCACGATCCGCGGCCTCGGCTACATGCTCGCGCGCAGCGACACCTGACGCCCCATGCACGCACTGTCCTTCCGCGCTCGCCTGACCCTCCGCTGGACGATCGCGTTCGGACTCCTGCTCGCGCTCGCCAACAGCGCGGTCTACATGGGCGTGTGGACCTACGCCCGCCGCGACCTCGACGCGAACCTGCGCACGCTCGCGGCAACGGAGATCGCATCCTCGACCGACCAGGGCGGGACCCTTCACCTGCACGAGTTCTCGGTGGACGAGGTCGGCGGGGGCGAGTTCGCCGGCAAGTTCGTCCAGTACTACGACATGAGCGGCCACGTGGTCGCGCAGTCGCCGATGCTCAACGGAGCCCCGCGGGTGCTCGACGAGGCGGCCTTCGCCCGCGCCAGCCGCGGCGAGCACGCGATCACCACCGTGAACGTCGGCACCCAGCGCGGCCGGGTGCTGACGGCGACGATCCGCGACGCGACGTCGCAGTACGTGGCGGCCGTCGGCTTGCTGACCGACGGCCTCGATCGTCAGCTGACGCGACTGGCGTGGGTACTCTGCGGCGTGTGGATCGTCGGGAGCGGCGCGACCGCGGCGACCGGCTTCGTGCTCGCCTCGCGGGCACTCGATCCCATCGACCGGATCACCGCGCGCGCCGCGAGCATCGCGCGGGGCGAGATCGACATGCGCCTCGATCCGCCGGGCAAAGACGATGAGATCGGGCGCATGACGCGCCTGCTGAACGAGATGCTCGATCGCCTGCACCGCGTGATCGACGGCAACCGTCGCTTCGCCGCTGATGCCTCTCACGAGCTGCGCAGCCCGCTCACCGCAATGGCCGGCGAGATCGACGTCGCGTTGAAGCGTGAACGTCCGCCCGAGGAGTACCGGGAGACGCTGCAGCGCCTGCGGGCGCAGATCGACGGGCTTGCCGCCGTGTCCGAGCACCTGATGCTCCTGGTCCGCGCCGAGGAACGCTCGGGGCACGTGGCGGCCGAGGAGGTGCCGGTCCGCGAGGTCGTCGACGCGGCCTGCACGCGTCTGGCGCCGCAGGCGGCGGCCCGCGCCATTGCCATCGATCACGAGGGCCTCGAGGGGCTGGTCGCCTACACGCAGCCCGGGCTGCTGGCGCGCGTGCTCGACAACGTCATCGGCAACGCCGTGCAGTACAACCGCGAGGGCGGCAGCGTGCACATCCGCGGCTTCGACGAACCGGCGCCGGGCGACGCGTGGGAGGCCGGGCGCGTGCGGCTCGAGATCGCCGACACGGGCGCGGGCATTCCGCAGGAGGAGTGGGAGCGCGTGTTCGAGCGCTTCTACCGCCGCGAACCCTCGCGGTCGCGCCGTACGGGCGGCGCCGGGCTCGGGCTCGCCCTGAGCCGCGCGATCGCGACGTGGCTCGGCGGCACGCTGCGCGTCCGCACCTCCGGCCCCGCTGGCACCACGTTCGAGCTCACGCTGCCCGGCCAGCGCCAGGCGTAGCGCTCTGTCATCGAGCGTCGGACGAAGCCCAATCC
>JAEYZV010000388.1 GCA_023427865.1 Acidobacteriota bacterium | reverse complement strand
GTAGATCGCGTAACCGCCGAACACCTCGTCGCCGCCATCACCCGACAGCACCACGGTCACCTGCCGGCGCGTCTCCTCGGCGAGCCTGTACATCGGCACCATCGAGATGTCGGCCACCGGCGAGTCGGCGTGCCACACGAGGCGGTCGAGACACGAGTGGACGTCCGCAGCGCGGCACACGACCTCGTGGTGTGTGAGGTCGTAGCTGCGCGCGACGAGCGCCGCGTACGGCCCCTCGTCGAACGAGGCCTCGTCGAACCTGACACTGAAGGTGTGCAGCGGCCCCGTGTGACGCGGCCGCATGAAGTGCACCACGGCCGAGGAGTCCAGCCCGCCGCTGAGGAACGCGCCGAGCGGCACGTCGGAGACGAGCCGGAGCCGCACGGCATCGTCGCAGAGCGCCCGGATGTCGCTGATGGCGGCGCCGCGATCCGTGTACGGATCGCGTCCGAAGCGCACGTCCCAGTACGATTCGAGCGCATGGCCTTCGCCGGTGGCGGTGAGCACGTGCCCCGGCGGCACCTGCTGCACCTCCTGCCAGATCGTGCGCGGGCCCGGGACGTAGTTCAGGGCGAGGTAGGCGTCGAGTGCCACCGGGTCGAGCGTCCTCGACACGCCCGGGACGGCGAGAATCGCCTTGAGCTCCGATCCGAAGACGAGGCGACGGCCCTGCCACGCGTAGTACAGCGGCTTGACGCCGAGGCGATCGCGGACCAGCCAGAGGCGCCGCTGCAGGCGGTGCCAGACCGCGAAGGCGAACATGCCGTTGAACCGCTCGACCGCGCCGGCGCCCCACTCCTCCCACGCGTGCGCGATCACTTCCGTATCGGTGCGGGAGGCGAAGCGGTGCCCGCGAGCGACGAGGTCGGCCCTGATCTCGGCGAAGTTGTAGATCTCGCCGTTGAAGCAGACCTGGACGGAGCCGTCCTCGTTGCCGATCGGCTGGCGGCCCGCGTCCGACACGTCGATGACGCTCAGGCGACGATGCGCCAGACCGAGGCCTGCGTCGACCCAGAAGCCCTCGGCGTCAGGGCCGCGGTGGCACAGCGTCGCCGCCATGGCGCCCAGCCACGTCGCGTCGACGGGGCTTCCGTCGCCATTGAAGATGCCCGCGATCCCACACACGTCGTTGACCGACCTCTTCCAGTCTCACGGGCAGCGCTGCGGGGAACCGCCCGCCCTGCCGCGGCGCCGACATGACGCCCGTGTGACGCTCCCGTGACGCGCATGCAACGCCTCAGGCCAAGACGTCGCGCGGCGCGATGGTAGCAGACCGCGTGCGCGCGGCTCGCCCGCCGCATTTAACGGCGGCGTAACAGGTCCGTCCGCGCCGAGTCACATCACGTTCCTAGTCTTGACGTCGTTGGCGTGCGCGTTGCCAGTTCGCACACGCCTGGAGCCAGGACCGCCGGGATGGTCTGCAGTGCCAGGCGGCCAGTGCCCTTTCCAACGAGGAGTCTCATGACATTGCGTAAACCGGGCCGCGCGGCATCGCTCGCACGCCTCGCGCTTGCGGGCGTCGTCATCGCCGCCAGCCCGACCCTCGCGTACTCGCAACAGGGTGCGCTCCCCTCGCCGGGTCCCGAATCACCGGCAGCGGCGTCGCGCGTGCGTGTCACCGGACGCGTGCTGGATCAGCAACAGGCCGTCCCGCTGCCAGGCGTTCCGGTCGAAGTCATCGGCACCACCGACATCGTCTACACCGACGTGGACGGCCGGTACGTCCTCGACCTGCCTCCGGGTGCACACACGCTGAAGATCACCCTCTCGGGCTATCGGGACCGGACCGTGAACGTGGACGTGGTCCCCAGTACTCCCGTGACCGTCGACGTCAGCCTCGCATTGGCGGGATTCGCCGAGGAGGTGACGGTGCTGGCCGACGTCACGGACGCGAACTCCTCGACCGCGGAGGCGCAGCTGCTCGAGCGCAAGCGCTCGGCGGTCGTCTCGGACAACCTCGGCGCCGCCGAGATGAAGGCCAACAACGACAGCAACGCCGCTGCTGGCCTGTCGCGCGTCACCGGGCTCTCTGTGGTGGGCGACGGGTACGTTTTCGTCCGCGGACTCGGCGAGCGCTACAGCAGCACGACGCTCGGCGGCGTGTCGCTGCCGACGACCGAGCCCGAGCGTCGCGTGGTGTCGCTCGACCTCTTCCCCGCCGGCCTCGTGGACAACGTCAAGGTAGCCAAGACGTACTCCCCGGACCAGAGCGCCGAGTTCGCGGGCGGGCTCGTGCAGATCGAGCCGCTGAAGTTCCCGGCGCGTCCGGTGTTCAACGTCGGCTTCGGTATCGGCCTCAACGACCAGACCACCGGCAAGGACGGGTTCGGCTATCGCAGCAGCGGCAACGACTACTTCGGCTTCGGCAAGGGCAGCCGTGCGCTTCCCGGCCTCATCCCGAACTCGCGGGTGATCAGGGGCGCGGGGCGCTTCACGCCGGACGTCGGCTTCACGCAGGCGCAGCTCGAAACGTTCGGCGAGGCGTTCAGCAACACGTGGTCGCTGGTGCCGGCCACCGGCGACCCGAACCAGAGCTTCGACGTCGTGTTCGGCAACCGCTTCGGCAAGCTGGGCGTGGTTGCGAGCTACTCGCAGAACTACCGCGAGCTCTACCACCAGGACAAGCAGATCACCTACGTGCTCGGGCAGGGCGACCGGCTCGAGAACTTCGTGGACTACGACTTCGACTACGCCACCACGCGCGCCAACATGGGCGTGGTCGCCAACCTCGCCTACCAGTTCACGCCGACCCATCGCCTGTCGTTCGACAACTTCCTCTCGAACAGCGGTGAAGACGAGACGCGCCGTTATCGCGGCTTCAACGGCGAGGCCGGACGCTACCAGCAGGCCCAGCGCCTGTTCTGGACCGAGGAGCGCATCACCAGCAGCAACCTCTCAGGCGACCACTTCTTTGCCGGCGCAGGCAACACCCGCATCGACTGGCGCGTCGGCTATGGCCGCGGCGACCGCGACGAGCCGGACCTGCGCGAGACGATCTACCAGGCGATAAGCCCGGCGAGCCCGTTCGAGTTCGCCGACCTCTCGCAGAGCGGTTTCCGCATGTTCAACACGCTGGACGACGAGACGATCGACGGCCAGGTGAACTGGTCGATGCTGAAGGCGGTCGGCGGCCGGGCGCTGCAGTTCAAGGTCGGCGCCGCGTTCCTGGATCGCCAGCGTGACTTCCAGTCGCGGCGCTTCCGCATGGTGCCGCTCAACCTGACCGGCCTCGACCTCACGGCGCGCCCGGAGTCGCTGTTCACCCCGCAGAACATCGCGCCCGACCGCTTCGAGCTGAAGGAGGAGACGCGCACGACCGACTTCTACGACGCCAGCCAGCAGGTCGCCGCGGGCTACGCGATGACCGACGTCGCGCTGACGTCGCGAGCGCGGCTCATCGCCGGCCTGCGCGTGGAGAACTTCAGCCAGCGAGTGAACACGCGCGACCTGTTCAGCCTCTCGTTCGACCCGCAGGTGATCGCAGCCCGGCTCGACGAGACGAACCTGTTTCCCTCGGTCAACGTCGTCTACTCGGTCACGCCCGCGTCCAACTTCCGCGTCGGCTTCAGCCAGACCGCCAACCGCCCGGAATTCCGCGAGCTGGCGCCGTTCGAGTTCACCGACGTCGTCGGCGGACGCGCCAGCGTCGGCAACCCGAACCTGCAGCAGGCGCTAATCCGCAACTTCGACGTCCGCTACGAGCTCTTCCCCCGCGCCGAGGAGGTGCTGGCCGTCAGCGTCTTCTACAAGCAGTTCGACGATCCCATCGAGCGGATCCTCGAGCCGACGGCGAACATCCGGACCTCGTACGCCAACGCCGACAGCGCACGCAACGTCGGCATCGAGCTCGAGGCCCGCAAGCGGCTGAGCGACTGGTTCTTCGTCGGTGCCAACTACTCGTACATCGACTCGAAGGTCACGCTGTCACCGGCAGCGGCCCAGGTGCAGACCTCGCTCGAGCGGCCGCTCGCCGGCCAGTCCAACAACCTGTTCAACGTCATGGCGGAAGGGCGCGCCGGCGACGGATCGGTGCGCGTGCTCTGGAACTTCGTCGGCGACCGCATCACGGACGTCGGCGCATCCGGGCTGCCCGACATCATCCAGGAAGGGCGCAACCAGCTCGACGTCGTCTATTCGCAGCGGCTGTTCCGCCGCCTCACGCTGCGCCTGAGCGGCGACAACCTGACGAACGGGGCCTACGAGTTCACGCAGGGCGACCTGCGGCAGCGGTATTTCGAGCTCGGACGGACGTTCTCGCTCAACTTCAGCTTCTCGGCTTTCTGAGGTCCTCGACGTGCGCATGTTCCTTTCATCCCGTTCATTGCGCGGCGCCGTGCTCGGCGTCGCGATCACGGCCCTCGCCGCCACGCCGCACGCAGCGCTCGAGGGCCAGACCGTCATCGGCCCGGCGTACACCGTCCCCGGTGTCGACAAGCCGATTCGCGTCATCCAGGGCCGGATCGGCGGCACGCTGGACCTCACCAACGACCATTACTACGTCCTCCGCGGGGCAGTCTTCGTGCGGGACGGCGGCGTGTTGAACGTCCAGGCCGGCACGACGATCGCCGGCGAACTCGCGACACTCGGCACCCTCGTCGTCGAACGCGGCGGACGGCTGAACGCGATCGGCACGGCCGCCCAGCCCATCGTCTTCACCTCGGACCAGGCCGTCGGCAACCGCAACCGCGGCGATTGGGGCGGGCTCATCATCAACGGCCGCGCGCCGCTGAACGTGCCCGGCGGGGTGGCCATCGGCGAGGGCGACACCGGCGGGTACGGCGGCGACGACCCGAACGACAGCAGCGGTGTGCTGCGTTACGTGCGCGTCGAGTTCGCCGGTATCGAGTTCAGCCCCGACAACGAGCTGAACGGCATCGCCTTCCAGGGCGTCGGGCGTGGCACGGAGGTGGACTACGTGCAGGTCAAGATGAACCGCGACGACGGTGTGGAGTTCTTCGGCGGCACGGTGGACGCCAGGCACGTCGTGCTCAACGGCATCCGGGACGACAGCCTCGACTGGACGTTCGGCTGGACCGGACGCGTGCAGTTCCTCGTCGCGCAGCAGCGCGGCGACGATGCCGACATGGGCATCGAGGCCGACAACAACGACATCAACAACAACCTGCTGCCGCGCGCCAATCCGACGATCTACAACATGACGTTGATTGGCGACCCGACCCGGACGTTCGGCAACGAGAGCAACATCGGCATGCTGCTGCGCCGCGGCACCGCCGCAACCATCCGCAACACGGTGGTCATGGGGTTCAAGAGCTGGGGTCTCGACATCAACGGCTCGGCGTCGGTGGC
>JAEYZV010000066.1 GCA_023427865.1 Acidobacteriota bacterium | reverse complement strand
TCGGCATCGGTGAGCGTGCGATGGACGATGCGGTTCGTGAACCAGCTGGAATCGGGCACCTCGCCGAGCGTGTTCACGTTCATCGCCCGGATGTCGCGGCGGTCGCCCTTCAGGGCGAACGTGTTCTCGAGGAAGTCGTAGGACTGGCTGAGTTCCTGTTCGGTGACCTTGCTCGCGTCGGCCACCATGTCGGCGTCCACCCAGACGGGGTCGTCGGGGGCGATCCGAATCCGTGGGGACTCGTCGGCGGCCCGCCCCCCGGCGAGGAGCAAGGCGGCTGCCAGCGACAGGACGGCGGCCGGGCGGGGGATTCGCGAACGGGTCATGCAGGGAACGGTCAGAAACTGCTGCTGAAGCCGACGATCAGTCGCACCGGGTCTTCACCGCCGAAGGCGACGTCGGCGCGCAGCGCGACGGCGTTGCTGTAGCCGAAGCGGAAGCCGATGCCGTAGTTGTCGCGCAGGTCCTTCAGGCGGAAGTCGGTCCAGTCCGGCGCGACCTGGCCCGCATCGTAGAAGACGGCTGCCATCAGGAACGGGTTCAGTTCGTACCGGTACTCGGCCGACAGCAGCAGGACGCTGCGGTCCCGGAAGCGCTGGCGGTCGTAGCCGCGCAGGCTCCGCGCCCCGCCGAGCGTCGGCTGCAAGTAGAACGGCACCTGCGCCTGCCCGAGACCATCGGCATGCTCGGTCATCACCCGCACGGCCAGCACACGGGTCTCGTTCCAGAACGGGAAGAACTGTTGGAGATCGATGCGCGTGCTGCTGAACCCGTAGGCGCCGCCGTTGCGGTCACTGAATCGGCGCAGCTGCGCCTGATAGAGTCCGCCGCGCCGCGGATTGAGGGTGTTGCGCGTGTCGATGCGTGCACCGACATGGGTGATGACGAAATCGGGCTGGACCTCGATGCCCGGCAGCTGCCGTTCGACGAACGCGACGCTGGTCCCGGGCACCCGCGATGTCTCGGAGGAGGCGGTCACGTCCGGGTTCAGGAATCCCACGCCGGCGGTGCCCGTCAGCCAACTCGTGATCCGGACGCCGGCGGTGAGATCCAGCTGCAGCGCCGACAGGCCGTAGCTCGTGCGGTCATCGAGGGAGCTGTCCGGCCCGGTGCCGTAATAGCGCTGCGCCGCCTCGTGTCGGCGTGCGACAGACGCGGTGATGAAGCCGGCATCTCGCGGGAGGAAGTTCCGCGTCAGGTCGACGCCTATCAATCCCGACTGACGCATCGAACCCAGCGCTCGCACGTTCACGGTCCCCAGGCCTGTCGGCTGGCGATACCCGCCCCCCATCGTCAGGCCGTTGCCCTCGCCGAGGCCGCCGACCTGCGCGAACCAGCCACGCGGCGGGTTGAAGAGACGCGGGAACAGCCGCGAGTCCTCGATGTAGTCGATGACCGTTTCGACCTTGTTCGGGCGCGGCGGCACGGCCAGTTCCGCGGCCTTGGCCCGACGTGCCGCTTCGATCTGCTCGGCACGCGTGCGCTCCTGGGGCGGTGACTGGTCGGTCGTCTGGGCTGCGACCACGGAACCTGCGCACACCGCGCAGGCGATCGCCACACAGGTAGCCGCACGCCAGGACGCGCGACCCGGCACACAGCGCCGCGCGAGCCGTCGCGGCCCCGGAGCCGGGGCGTGGGACCGGAGGAACATGGAGGAGCTATTAGAGCAGAACATGGCTGCGATCACTACGGAGGTCCGCGGCCCGCGCCGCGCGCCCACCGCCCGTGCACCCGTAAGGATGCACGGATAGATCCACATCCGCATCGGGTGATGTCAGGTCCGCTTGCCCGGGTCGATCGGGGACGGTAGGGTGGCCTCAGACAGCGCGGTTGCACCGCTTCACCGATTCCCGGAGAAAGCAGGAGACCATGGCTGAGGAGGCTCCCCCCTTTCACGACCGGCACGACAGGCGTCATTACTGACACCCGTCGTGGCCACCCCGCGCGATCGCGCGTCGACGTTTCTGGGATCCCCATGGGCCGAGGGCCCATCCGGCAGCTGCCGACAGGACCCGGCGCGACGCACGAGTCGCTCGTGAACCGACAGACGTGAGGAGAGCATGGACCAGGACACGCCACCGAACAGGAGAGCCGCGTAGGTCGACGGCACCGTCGGCAGACGCGGGAAGGACCTGCCGGTACCGCTGATGGCGAGCGCCACATCCCCGAGGCCGATGGTCTCGCGGCGGCTGCCGAATGCCATGACGCTCTCATCAGCGCGACCCCTGACCGTTCGACCACGGAAGGAGTAGAAAGCCCAGGGCCCGACACCTCACGGTGCACGGGCCCTTCTTAATTGCAGAATTGCAGAATTGCAGAATTGCAGAATTGGGGAATTGGGGAATTCTCTGGCTGCCCCCTTGCATCACGCCGAGCGTGACCTCACCGGCCGTGGAGCGCTTCGAGACGTGGGCCGACCTGAAGCAACGGCTGTCGTCCTTCAGTCCGGCCTGGGTGTTTCGCGGTCACGCGGGCGCCTCCTGGCCGCTTGCGACCGCGATGGAGCGGACCGAGAGCACCGATCGTGCGGCCGACGAGTGGCGGATGATCGATCACTTCCGTCGCCGCGCCTCGCTCCACCTGCCGCCCCAGCTGCACCTCGAGGACGAAGACGTGTTCGGCTGGATGGCGTTGATGCAGCACTACGGTGCGCCGACACGCCTGCTCGACGTGACCCGGTCGCCTTACGTCGCCGCGTTCTTCGCCCTCGAGGAGCCGACCTGTGGCGACGAGGCCGATGCCGCGATCTGGGCCGTGGACACCCGCACCTGCGCCTCTCAGGCCGTCGCCATGCTCAGGCAACACTGGGAACTCGACGAGGGCGAGTCCACACGCCTCGTCCAGCAGGAGCATGGACGGCTCGTCGGCCGACTCGTCGGGCCGCCCGGGTGGTGCAACCCGCCGGTGTTGGCCGTGGAGCCGTGGCGTTTCGATCCCCGCCAGAGCGCGCAGCAGGCGTGCTTCCTCTGTCCGGGCGACATCACGCAGCCGATACGTGAGTTGCTCGAACGCGTACTCGAGGCACCCGACCATCCCGCGATCGTCCAACTCGCGTTCCCCCGTGAGGTGCGCGCGGAGGCCCTCGAGGACCTCTGGCGCATGAACGTGAGTCCGGCGTCGCTGTTCCCGAGTCTCGAGGGGCAGGCACGTGCCTTGCGAGTGCTGCTGTCGCAGCGCGCCTGAGCGCGTGCGGCAACGTCCTTGCAAGTCGCCGCACCGCGCCGGCTGCACGCCGGCGATGAAAGGAGAGGGACGTGTCCGATCGTCACCGACGTGACCGACCGTACAGGCAGGAACGCGAACACGTGGACCGGCCCACCGACGAAATGTTCTGGCGCGCCGGTCGGCACGCCCCGTGGCCCGAAGACCACGGCGAGACCACGCCGAGGCATGGCCCGGGACCGACCGGTGAGTGGCGCGACTGGCGCGGCATGCCGCCGCCGCTCGACCCTGCGGGCGGCTGGCACGTCGGCAAGGGGCCGCGGGGCTATACCCGGTCCGACGATCGCATCCGGGAGGACGTCTGCGATCGCCTGACCGACGACCCGTATGTGGATGCGACCGACATCGAGGTCGCCGTCGCCGCCGGCGAAGTGACGCTGAGCGGCCTCGTGCGACGCCGTGCCGACAAACGCCGCGCGGAAGATATTGCCGACCACGTCAGCGGCGTCCGCGACGTGAACAACCGCCTCAGGGTGGCCCC
>JAEYZV010000655.1 GCA_023427865.1 Acidobacteriota bacterium | reverse complement strand
CCTTGCCCGACGGGCGGACCGTCGCCGTGGGGGCGACGGCGGAGGTACACTCATCGGACGGACGTCCGTTCGTCCTGGAGGAACCAATGTTTCTACTCAAGCTCGGGGCGCGCATGGCGACCGCCTGCCTGCTCGCACTCGCATTCGTCCTGGCCGGCACTCCGGCCGAGGCGCAGACCACCGGCACCATCAAGGGCAAGGTCGTCGACGGCAAGGGCAAGCCGGTCGACAAGGCGGTGGTGACCATCGAGTTCAAGGGCGGCACGAACCAGGTGCGCGAGGTCAGGACGAACAAGCGGGGTGAGTTCATCCAGGTCGGCCTGCAGCCCGGTCCCTACTACGTGGTCGTGAAGGCGGACGCCGGCCAGGCCGCCGATCAGGTGCAGGTGGGCATCGGCACGGCACCGGAGATGAACTTCACGCTCGCACCCGCCGCCAAGGGGATGTCGGAGGAAGAAGCGGCGTTCCGGAAGACGTTCGACGAGGGCGTGACGGCTGCCGGTGCGCAGAACCACGACGCGGCCATCGCCAAGTTCGAGGAAGCCGCGAAGATGCAGGCCGACTGCTATGCCTGCTACATGAACATCGGCGTCGCGCACTACGAGAAGAAGACGTTCGACAAGGCGGAGGCCGCCTTCAAGAAGGCCGCGGAACTGCGCCCGAACGAGTCCAAGCCCATCCAGTTGCTTGCCGACCTGTACAACAGCACCGGGCGCCGCGAGGAAGCGGCCGCCATGGCCACCAAGGCTGCCTCGCTCGGGGCCACCGGCACGGGCGGGTCGGCGCAGGACAGCTACAACCAGGGCGTGATCCTCTGGAACGCCGGCAAGATTGCCGAGGCCAAGACGCAGTTCGAGGCGGCGCTCAAGGCCGACCCCAACTACCCGGACGCCAACTACTGGGTGGGCATGGCCAACCTGAACGCCGGCAACATGGCCGAGGCCGCCAAGTACTTCGAGAACTACCTGAAGCTCGCGCCGGATGGGCCCAACGCCGCGCAGGCCAAGGGCATCCTCGACTCGCTCAAGCCGAAGTAGTGGACACCGAGGCGCCTGACGCGGCGATTGCCGGGCGGCTCGCCGCCATACGGGCACGCATCGCCAGCGCCGCGAAACGGAGCGGACGGCCTCCCGAGGCCGTTCGCCTCATCGCCGTCAGCAAGACCTTCGGGCCGGAGGCGGTCCGCGCCGCCCATGCCGCCGGACAGGTGGAGTTCGGCGAGAACCGCGTCCAGGAAGGGCTGGCCAAGCAGGCGGCGCTCGCCGATCTGCCCCTCGGCTGGCACCTGATCGGCCACCTCCAGTCCAACAAGCCCAACAAGGTGCCTGGCGCGTTCGCGTGCGTGCAGTCGGTGGACAGCGTCGACCTGCTGAACCGCCTGTCACGGGCTGCCGACGCCGGCGGACACGTCCTGCCGGTGCTCATCCAGGTCGATCTCGCCCACGAGGCCACGAAGTCTGGCGCCGATCCCTCGGCGGTGCGCCCGATGCTGGCGCGGTCGCAGGAGCTGCCGGGCATCCGTGTCGAGGGGTTGATGCTGCTCCCGCCCTATGACGATGACCCCGAGGGCGTGCGGCCCTGGTTCGTGCGCCTGCGGGAGCTGCGCGACACGCTGATCGCCGAGGGCACGCCCCCCGAGCAGTTGCGCGAGCTCTCGATGGGCATGTCGCACGACTTCGAGATCGCCATAGAGGAAGGCGCGACGATCGTCCGGGTGGGCTCGGCCATCTTCGGCACGCGGGCCTGATCGGAGATCCGGGTTCCGGGTTCCGGGTTCCGGGTTCGTACGTGCTCCGTACCCTCCACCCGGCACCCGGATCTCGTCATCGCCGGTCGGGGAATCGTCAGTCGGCGAGGCGCGGCGCCCCGCGCCCTACAGTTTTCCCCCGCACCTGCTGATACATCTGGCGTGGCACAGCTTGTGCCTCACACCTTCACGCCTATTGGCAGGAGCCCGGCCCATGAAAGTGACCCCTCTCGATCTGCGCCAGACCCACCTCTCCACGTCGCTCCGCGGGTACGACCGGGAGGAGGTGCGCACCCTGCTGTCCGATGCCGCCGATGACTACGAGGCCGCGCTGCGGGAGCTCGATCGGCTGCGCCAGGACCTGCAGAAAGTCGAGACCCAGCTCGGTGAGCACCGCGATCGTGAGGCCAACCTCCGGAACACGTTGCTGACCGCACAGAAGGTCGCCGACCAGATCCGGGAGAACGCCGGCAAGGAAGCCGAAGTCCTGACGCGCGACGCCGAGACACGCTCGAGCGCCTTGCTCAAGGACGCCGAGACCCGCTCGACGGCGATGCTCAAGGACGCCGAGACACGGTCGGTCTCGATGCTCAAGGACGCCGAGCTGCGCTCCGCCACACTCACCTCGGAGTCGGAGTCGAGGGCCCGCTCGCTCACCGACGGCGCCCAGGTGAAGGCCAGCGCGCTGCTCGCCGATGCCGACACCCGCGCGCAGGCCACCATCCGCGCGGCGGACACGCGCGCCGAGGCGACCGTGCGGGAAGCCGACGCGCGCGCCGAGGCGATGCTGCGCGAAGCTGCGGCGCACGCCCAGACCACCAGTGCCGAGGCCGAGACACGCGCCCACGCGACCGTGAGCGAAGCGGAGACGCGGGCGCAGGCCCTGCTCACCGACGCGCAGCTGCGGGCCGACGCCACGTGGAAGGACGCGCAGCTGCGGGCCGACGCGATGGTTCGCGAGGCCCAGGCCCGGGTGGACGTGCTGCTCCAGAAGGCCAACGCGCGGCTCGACGAGCTCGAGCACGCGGTCAGCGAGATGCGCCTGCGCAAGCGCGACGTCGAGGGCACCCTCGAGCAGTCGATCGCCTCGCTCACCTACGCGCTGGAGTTCGTCCGCACGCAGGACGCGCGCGACGACAAGATCCGCATGCTGCGTCCACGCCAGGCCGATGCGACCGCCGAGGCCGCCCGTGCCCACGGCGGTGAGACGGCCATGCTGGGCTGAGTGCCCCCCGCGCCATGCTCCGCAACATCGTCCGCCTCGTCGTCCTCGGGCTGATCGTGCACGCGGCCGTGCGCATCGTCCCCGAGTTCTGGCAGTACCTGACGTTCAAGGACGCGGTCGCGGAAGCGGCTACTTACGCTGGCCGGAAGACGCCCGAACAGGTCCGGGACCGCGTGGTGGCGCTGGCCGCGGAGCACGGCGTGCCCATCGGTCCTGCCGACGTCGCGGTGGCGCGGCAGGGCGACACGACGTTCGTGTCCACGGGGTGGGTGGCGCAGCTCGAGTACCTGCCGACGCGGTTCTACCCGCACGAGTTCATCGTCGACGTCGAAGGCCGGCCGCAGCGCTTCGCGAGCGTGGTGGTCCCCTGAAATTGAAGAATTGCAGAATTGCAGAATTGCAGAATTTCATTGGCATCGCCAACCTTCGAAGCGTCCCTGCGTCTCGAAATTCTGAAATTCTGAAATTCTGCAATTACTCGATCTGCTCCCCGATCCTGCCCCAGCGCGTCTTGGTGACGAAGCCGGTGACCACCGAGAAGAGCTGCTCGAGTCCGGGGCGCTCGTAGTCGGCCGCGTCGCTCTCGAACGACCAGTACACCATCACCGCGCGCCCCTTCACGTACGGCTGCGGCAGGAACCCCCAGTAGCGGCTGTCCTGCGAGTTGTCGCGGTTGTCACCCATCACGAAG
>JAEYZV010000652.1 GCA_023427865.1 Acidobacteriota bacterium | reverse complement strand
CGGCCGCCCCGACGTCGAGCATCCGACGCGTGTCCAGCGCATCCACGAGCCACACGGCCTGGGGATTGCCCATCCACAACGTCACGAGCGGGAGTGAGTTGCCTGCGACCTCGACGAGCTGCTGCGTCAGGCGCTCCGGCCGGCCCATCGCGGCGAGGAACACGGGACGGCCGTTGTCGTCGTACGCGGTGAGTTCGAGCCGCTTGCTGCCGGCGTCGGTGTCGATCACGTACGCCGTGCCTGGCGCGCTCGACTGCTGGTGCGCGAGCAGCGCGGCAAGGCCCCGCACGCCGTTGCCCGAGACCTCCGCCACCGACCCATCGGCGTTGTGGAGGCGCATGCGGGCGCCGCCCTGTCGCGGCTCGAACAGGATGAGCCCGTCGGCACCGATCCCGGTGGTGCGGGCGCACATCCGGCGCGCGAGTTCCGCGAGATCCTGGCCGACCACGTCGGCAGCCGACGCGTAGAGGAAGTCGTTGCCGTAAGCGTGAGCTTTCCAGAAGCGCATGTGGTGAACGGGTAGCGGGTAGCGGGTAGCGGGTAGCTGGAACGGACGTCAGGGCGCAAGTATCGGGTGTCGCATCGCACGGCGCCGCTCGCCCTGACCATGATCGGCGCGCGTGCGGTAGCCTCTCAGAACTGCTTGCGGCTGTCGAGCAGCAGCGTGACCGGACCGTCGTTCACGAGGGCGACGTCCATGTGCGCCTGGAACACGCCGGTCTCCACGACGAGCCCCGCGGCACGCCAGGCGGCGATCGCCCGTTCGTACCACGCACACGCCTGTTCCGGCTTCGCCGCGCCATCCCACGACGGCCGCCGCCCCTTGCGGCAGTCGCCGGCGATCGTGAACTGCGACACGACGAGCAACGCACCACCGGCGTCCCGGACATCCACGTTCATCCGCCCGTCCGCGTCCGGGAACACGCGCAAACCGGCCACCTTCTCCACCACGTAGGCGAGGTCCGTGTCGGTATCGCCGACCGCGACGCCCAGCAGGACGAGAAGTCCGGCCCCGATCCGGCCGACCACGTCGCCGCCGACCGTCACCGACGCGGAGCTGACGCGCTGGACGACGGCCCTCACAGGGACGGCCTTCGTCTTCCGGCCGTCGGCCTTCGCGCGACCTGACTCCTCATCGCGCGGCGGTCGATCGGACGTCCGCGCGGCGCAGCACGGGCAGCGGGTGCGCGGCCGCGACGGCCGCCGCGGGCGCCTCGTCGTCGGCATCGACCAATCCCGTCCGCGCCATCGCGCCCAGCGGATTCAGTCGCCGGTCGAGCAGGTGCCGGGGGTGGACGTTCTGGAGCGCCTTGAGCATGGAGGACTTCACGCCCGGATGCTCGCGCTCGAGATCGCCGATCAGCCGTTTCAGGCGCTGCCGCTGCAGGCTCAGGTCGCCGCAGGCCGGGCAGCAGCAGCCGATGATCGGCAGCTCGCTCGCCAGCGTGTACTCGAGCGCCTCCTGTTCCGACACGTACACGAGCGGCCGAATCACCACGTGCTTCTCGCTGTCCGAGACCAGGCGCGCCGGCATCGCCTTGAGCGCGCCGCCGAAGAAGAGGTTCAGCAGCAGCGTCTCGATGAAGTCGTCGAGGTGATGGCCGAGCGCGATCTTCGTCGCGCCGACCTCGTCCGCGATGCGGTAGAGCACGCCGCGCCGCAGGCGCGCGCACAACGAGCACGGCGTGGCGTTGGCCTCGAGCAGGTCGTCCATCACCTCGCCGATCTCGGTGTGCTCGATGCGCACCTCCCAGCCCCGCGCCTCGCAGGTCTTGCGGATGACGTCGTGCTTGAAGTCCTTGTAGCCGGAGTCGACGTTGACGGCGAGGAACGTGAACGGAAACGGCGCGCGCGCTTGCAGTACGTCGAGCACCTGCATCAGGGCCCAGCTGTCCTTGCCGCCCGACAGGCCGACCATGACGCGATCGTGCGGCTCGACGAGCCGGTGCTCGATCGAGGCTTTCGCGACCTTCCGTGCAATGCGCGCTTCGAGAGGAGTGGCGTAGGACATCAGCTCACTGGCGATCGTAATGCGGGACATCGATGGCGGGAATGTCCCGCCTTCCTATCCCGGCGGTGGCTGGTACCGGTCATCCCGGTACACCGGCACGATGCGGATGCGCGCGCCGAGGAAGCGGCTGTCGCGGACGCCTTCGTCGAACAGCGGCACGAATCCTTCGCTCGCGCCGATCGAAATCGTGTAGATGCGGTTCATCGGCTGCCCCGGCACCGACTTGTAGGGGAAGCCCTCGGGCATCGGTACGCGGACCTTGTCGCCGCTCCTGGCACCTGGCTCGACCCTGACGCGTGCCGCACCGGTGTCGATGCTCACGACGGGCGCCGCCGCCCCGGTCGCAATCTCGATGTCGAGCGCCTCCAACGCCAGCGACGTGAACGCGCCATCCGCGTGCGGCCGCGCCGGCGCCCGCAGGATCAGGTCCGCGGTGGCCTCGCCGCGCACCCAGAACCACTCCCCTTCCCGGTTGTACGCGTTGTCGTCGAGGAAGTAGACCTGCAGCGGCGGCTCACCCGCCAGCGGTTGCTTGGCGCGGCTCGGATTGACGTTGATCGGCAGATCGTTGACGAGCGACAGCTCGATGGGCAGCCAGCGGAACACCCCGTACTTCGGGTGTGTCGCCGGGTAGAACGACGTGTAGAACGGATTGGCGATGAGCTGCGCCGTGAACAGGCCCCCGACGATCGCCGCGGCAATCGCGACACGCACGGTGATCGCGGCAGGCACGAGGAAGAGGAACAAGGCGTAGTAGCCCATGAAGTACCGGTTGCCCACCGGACCGCCGCCGCCCGAGTACGTGAACGGCATGTAGACGAGCAGCGCCACCGAGGCAAGGGCGAGTGCCAGCAGGACCAGCCACTGGAACGGCTCGCGTCGCTGCTTCCCGGCCAGGAGGAACAGCGCCAGCGTGAGCATGCCCGGGAAGAAGTAGGGGATCAGCCCCGTGTGGCGGCCGACGAGGAAGTACCCCAGGTTGTGCGCCAGCACCGTCGTCAATGCATCGCGATTGAAGATGACCTCGGTCAGCAGCCCGTCGGTGGCGCGCACGATGCCCGTGCTCTCGAAGGTGGACTCGGGCGTCTGGAACGGGAATCGGCCGTAGAAGGTCGCCCTGTCCGCGCCGCCGCCCTGGTAGTTCATGTCGCCGCTGCTGATGCCGTTGACGAGGAACAGGCCACCCGTAGCCCCGACGAAGGCCAGCGAGATGATCGCCGCGCGTCCCCATTGGCGACGCAGCAGTGCCAGCCAGAGCACCGGGGCGGCCGCCAGGACGTTCAGCGGCTTGGAGAACGTGGCGATCCCGAGCAGCGCGCACGCAATCACGTCCGACCACGGACTCCGCAACAGACGGCCCCACCGATCGAGCCACGTGCCGCTGGGGACGAGGGCCGGCGCGACCTCCTTGTAGGCCCAGAAGAAGAGCCCCAGCAACACCAGCGACAGGTTGAACAGCTCCGGCGTGAGCCACACGAAGTAGACAGGCGCCGCCGACGCAAACAGGAACACGACCGCGTAGGCGAGCGCGGCCGCAGCACTCGAGCGGGCACGCACGAACGCGTACACCGCCCCGAAGCAGGCCGTCAGCAGCAGCGCGTGCAGCACGAGGAAGCCGTTGGTGCCCACAAGCACGATGAACGGTGCCGCGGCCATCGGGTAGACGAACGACTTGCCGTAGTAGAGGCGATCGGAGCGGGTGTCGGGCCCCTTCACCCAGCGCACGAACGGCGGGCTCGCCTGCCATTCGAGATGGAACGTGCGGCCACGCTTCAGGAAGATGCCCTCGGGGCCCGTCGGGAACTCCTTCCAGACGCGCACGAGGTCGGCCCGCTGGAACTGCATGTCGCCGTCCTCGGCGATGCTGTGTCCAAGGCTGTAGTAGGTGGACTCGTCGCTCTGGAACCCGAAGGCGACGACCGGGAACTTCACCGTGAGGGCGAATCCGAGGAGCAGCGCGCCGAGGATGAGCGTCGCCACGGCGCCGGGTTCGGCCCACACACGTCCGAGCCTGGCCGCTCGCGGGATGTTCACGCGACGTCCCCGTCGAGGAACGAGAGGTCCTCACGAAGGAGGCCCTGGCGCCGTGTCGGCTTCGACACGCGCGCCATCAACTCGTAGAGACGCTCCATCTTGCGCACGTACGCCGCGATGTCGTACCGGCGGCTCGTACGCTGGGCCTCGGCGCCGAGCGCGGCACGCCGGCCCGGGTCGCGCTCGAGGGCGACGACCGCGTCGGCGAGTGCGCGGGCGTCCTTCTTGGGCACCACGACGGCGTCCACCTGGTCGCGCAGGATCTCGCACAGACCGTCCGCATCCGTGGAGACGATGGGCTTGCCCATGGCGAGCGCCTCGAAGGAGGTGAGCGGCGTGCCTTCCCACAACGACGGAAACACGACGAGATCGAAGGCCGACAGGACAGCGGCCACGTCGCGCTGGTAACCGAGGAAGTGCACGCGGTCGGTCACGCCGAGCGCCTGCGCCTGGGCTTGGAGTTCGCCCTGCAGTTCCCCCTCGCCGGCGAGGTAGATGTGTGCCTCGGGGATCTGCTCGACGATCGGCCGCACTGCGTCGATCAGGTAGCTGTTGCCCTTGGACGGCATGAGGCGCGTCACGGTCCCGATCGCGAACGTCCCGGGTGCGATGCCGAGCGACGCGCGTGCCGCGGCGATCTCCTGCGGCGACCGCGGCCGACCGAACTCCTCGAGGGGGGCGCCGAGGTAGACGACCTTCGTCTTCTCGGCCGGCATCCTCCGCGCCCGGATCGTGAACTCGGCGGTGGATTTCGACACGGCCATTGCCAGGTCCGTGTACGGCGCGAGCAGCCTGTCGGCCACCTGCTGGAACCACGGCGTCGTCGTGTGGTTCGCGTGCTCGTGGAGCAGCACCGCCGTGCCCCGCATGGCCGCCGCGATGCGCCCGAAGGTCGTCGCGCCGTAGCCGTGCAGGTGCAGCACCTGCGTGCCCTTGCGGTCCATCACCTTCAGCAGCGCCGTCAGCGTCGCCGGGTCGAACTTGCCCTTGTGCAGGTAGGTGACGTCCACGCCGAACTGCTCCAGCGTGTCCTCCGACGTGTCCTTCTTGCGAAGGCTGACCAGCGACACGTCGAAGCGCGTCGGGTCGAAGCGCGGGAGGGTCCAGGCAAACAGGCGCTTGACGCCATGCATGCGCGACCCGGCCCACCCGAGGTGGTCGCACACGTGCAGCACGGAAATCTTCTGGCTCACAGCAATCCCTGCGCGCGATACCACGCGATGGTGCGCCGGATGCCTTCCGGCAGATCGACGGCGGGGGCGAAGCCGAGCTCGGTCCGCGCGCGCGTCGTGTCGAAGGCCCGGCTCTTCGTGTAGAAGTCCACGCGCCGCCGGTACAGAGGCGGCTCGAGGCGCAGCGGCACGCAGACGGCCTCGCAAGCCGCGCCGGCGAGCCAGAACGGCCAGACGGGCAGGTGCACCGGCAGCGGCTTCACCTTCAGTTCGGCGGCGATCATCGCGACCAGCTCGTTCAGCGTCGTGTAGCGCGGTCCACCGAGGATGTAGGTCCGGCCCGCGGCGGCGGGCACCTCGCCACACAGGCGGAATCCCTCGCAGAGGTCGTCGATGTATGTCAGGTGGTAGAACACCTCGCCCGACCCGAGCACTGGAAAACGCCGCCGCGAGATGCCGCGGAACATCTTCAGGAACCGCATGTCGCCGGGGCCATAGATGCCGATGGGCCGCGCCACCACGACCTCGAGGTCGCCCTTCTGCCCTTCGGCGCGCGCCAGCTGCTCGCCTTCGAGCTTGGTCTCCTGGTACACGTCGCCGGGATTGAACGGCGCGTCTTCGTTGGCGGGCGGCCGGGCCACGTGGCCGTGCACGCCTCCCGTGCTGCAGTGGACGACGCGCCGAACGCCCCTGGCCCGTGCCGCGTCGATCACGCGCTGCACGCCGCCGACGTTGATGTCACGGTACGCGCTGTCGGGCTGTCCCGCTTCGCGATACGTCGCCGCGATGTGGTAGACGACGTCGATACCCTCCGAGGCGGCGTGGAGCGCCTCGCCGTCCGACAAATCGCCCGACACGATCTCGACCCCGGCCTGCCGCAGCGCCGTGGCCTCCGGCTTGCCGAGGCTCCTAGGCCTGACCACGCCACGCACGCGCACACCCCGGTGCAGGAGGTGACGCGCGAGATGGCCACCGGTGAAGCCGGTGACGCCCGTGACCAGCGCCGTCACCGCGGGTCCCGGCCTCCGGAAGCTGCCGGTCCCGCCATGGCCACCGGCTGTCGGCGCGGTTGCATCGACGCCAGCAGCATCTCGTACGCCCGGCGGGTGCGCGTCACGTACGACTGCCGGCTGTACTCCGCATCGGCAAGCGCCTGCGCTCCCGCCGCGACGCGCCGGCCTTCACCGGGGTCGAGGAGGACCCCCGCGAGTCCCGCCGCGAGCGACGCGGCATCGGGCTCGACCAGCACGGCCGAGTCGGGCGACAGGACCTGTGTGTGCGTCCGGAGGTTCGTCGCGACGATGGGACGACCCGAGCGGAGGTACGAGTAGATCTTGAGCGGCGTGTTCGTGCCCGAGATCCGCGGCGACACGAGCACGTCACAGGCATCGACGAAATGCGGGATCTCGACGGGCGGCCGCTGCCCCGTGAACACGAGCGGGGCGCCCGCGTCGCGCGCACGCGCCTCCATCGCGGCGACCTGCTCGGGCGCGCCCCCGACGACGAGCACGGCGACGTCCGGGACCTTCGCCGCCAGCCTGACGCTGGCTTCCAGAAGGAGATCCAGTCCCTGGTACTGCTCGAACGTGCCGGTGTAGAGCACCACCGGCTGGTCCGGTGTCAGCCCCCAGGCCGCGCGCAGGGCGTCACGCCCCGGGCCCGGTGCGGGATCGACGTCACCGCCCATCACGTTCTCGATCAGGATGGCGCGATCGCCGACGCCCATGTCGTGAACCGTGTCCTGCAACTCCTGGCAGATGGTGATGACCACCTGGGACCCGCGCACCATGTAGCCCTCGGCCTTTTCGAAGGCCCAGCGCAGCAGGCGCGACCGGGAGTAGCGGAAGTTCCCGAGCTGCTGGGGCAGGCTCGAGTGCATGTCGTAGAGGTGCGGGAGGCCGAGGCGGCGACCGAGCCACACGCCGAGCACCCCCATCTCCTCGTGCGAATGGATCGCGTCGTAGCGCTCCCCTCGCAGCAAGGCCACCCGCAGGATCGTCAGCGTCAGGAGTGCGTCGAGCAGCAGCTTGGTCACCGAGGGGCCGATCGGGACCTTCCGGATGAACGGTGGCCGCCAGCTGCGGAAGATGCGCAGGTTCGGCAGGTCCACGTCGCGGCCAATCGGATAGGTGACGAGGTGGACCGTGTGCCCGTCCTCGACGAGGGCCTTGATGCGGTGATACTCGCTGAACGGGGTGCCGCGCGGCTCGAAGAACGGCTCAGGCGCGAGCATCAGGATCCTGAGCGGGGTCTGGGGAGCGGTCACGGTACTCGATGGGGACGGACCTGGCAGTGCCCGGTCGGCGCGGGCGCACATGCCGCAAAGTTCCGAGTATAAACCAGCGGCTGACCTGCGGCGTCGGCCGCCCAGCCGCCCGCGCGGTTCGATCTTGGCCGGGGCTCGGGCGGCATGGTACCGTCTGTCACCTCCCGGCCGCACATCCGCGCGGTCGAGCGTGCCGCCTTCATGTCAGTCGTGCCCGGCCGCGTCCGCCGCGCGTCCTTCTTCGCCATCAAGCTCAGCGTCAGCGCCGGCTTGCTGGCATTACTCTTCCGCCAGACGGACGTGAGTGCCGTCGCGGCACGGCTGCGGCAGGTCGACGGGCGATGGATCGTGCTGGCCCTCGCCGCGCACACGCTGCTCCTGCTCATCAGCGGCTGGCGGTGGCGCAGACTGCTCGTGACGCAGAACGTCCACGCCTCCACGTGGCAGCTGACCCTCTCCTGCCTCGTGGCGAACTTCTTCAACAATTTCCTGCCGAGCAACATCGGCGGCGACGTGGTGCGAATCGCCGACACGGCCCCGTTGACCGGATCGCGCACGGTGGCGACGGCGGTGGTACTCCTGGACCGCGTGCTCGGGCTCATCGCGCTGTTCGCGGTCGCGGCGACCGGTTCGCTGCTGCTCCGTCACGCGCTGCCGGGCACCGGGTACCTGTGGGCGCTGCTGGTGCTCGCGGCCGTCGGCGCGGCCATTGTCGTCATGCAGCCGCCGCTCGTGCCGCGGCTGCTGAGCCCGCTGACGCGGGTCCGCGAGGACTGGGTCACCGAGCGACTCGGCCGGCTGGAGGCGATGCTGGCCCGCGTCGGCGGCAATCGCGTCATCCTCCTGCAAGCGTTCGTCGGGGCGCTTGTCGTGCAGGTGCTCGTCGTGATGTTCTACCTGTGCGTCGCCTACGGGCTGCGCATCGACCTGCCGCTGCGCGATGCGCTCGTGATCGTCCCGGTCAGCCTGGTCATCCAGCTGGCGCCGGTCTCGATCAACGGGTTCGGGGTCCGGGAAGCCGTCTTCTCGTACCTGTTCGTCCGGCTCGGACACGCCGTCGACGCCGCGCTCGCGCTGTCGATCGCCGGGGCAGCCCTCCTGATTCTGGCCTCCCTTCCGGGAGGCCTCTTGTTCCTGACGCGCAAGGGGCTGATGATGTCGGCGCCTTCGTCCGATATGCCCTAGCAGGAGGTGTCGTCCGCGCCACGAGGCTGCGGTCCTCCTGATCTGTGCGAGGACGCTCAATGAAGACCAACCGCCACCTGACGTTTGCCACGATTGGCCTGTGCGCCCTCGCTGCCGCCGGCTGCGAATCGACGAAGAGCCGCAACCCGCTCAGCCCGACCGTGGCCGGGCCGATCGCCGGCGTGACCATCACGGCCCCGAAGCCGCTGGAGCCGGTCAACAACACCGTGCTCACCTCGGGAGCGCCAATCGCGCTGTTGATCGAGAACGCCGCGACCAGTGGCGAGCGTCCGATCTGGCTGCAGGTGGAGATTGCCACCGACAGCAGCTTCACCAACAAGACACACGTCGGCGACAAGATCGCGCCGGGCGACGGCGGCCGGACGACCTACCAGGTGCCGGTGACGCTGGCCGCGGGCGGTACGCGCTACTTCTGGCGCAGCCGCGCGCTCGATGGCGCCAACACGGGCGACTACTCCGCCCTGTCGACGTTCGTTCTCAACGACCCGGTGGTGGTCGGGGTGCCCGGTCCCGCCGGCCCGATCAACAACACCGCGACCGACAGCCTCACGCCCGACCTCGTCGTCGTCAACGGGCCGGCGCCGGGTCCGCTGGCCGGCCCGGTCACGTACCGGTTCGAAGTCGCGACCGACAGCAACTTCACGAACGTGGTAGCCGTGCTGACGGTGGCGCGCAGCGGTTCCTCGACGACATCGGTGCGGCCATCGCCGCTGGCGTACAACACGACGTACTTCTGGCGCGTCAGTGCGAGCGACGGAGCGCTCACGAGCCCGTACTCGCCGGTGGTGAGCTTCCGGACCCCGGCCGCGCCGGCGCCGCCGCCAACGCCCGCGCCGAGCCCGTCGCCGGCCCCGTCTCCTTCACCGGGCCCGGCAC
>JAEYZV010000629.1 GCA_023427865.1 Acidobacteriota bacterium | reverse complement strand
GAGCAGCCGCGGCGCGGCGCTGACCGGAGGGCTGCTGGAGATGGCGCACGCACGCGGCAGCGCCGTCCGTGACGGCCTCGGCCGACTGGCCGCCCTGCTGGCCGCGGCGGCGTACGTCGCCGGGCCCGTGTGGGCCGTGGCGTTCTCCCCGCGGGTGCCGGGCGTCATCCGCGCTGCCCTCGCGGCGCTCACGCTCGTCGCATGGCTGCGGCCGGCGTGGTCGCCCGCGATCCTGCTCGGGCTCGTGCCGTTGCTGCCCGTGTGGCCGACGCTCGAACCCACGCTGCCGCCGGCCATCGTCCACCTCGTGGTGGCCACGCAGGTCCTCCCATGGCTGCTGCGGCGGGCCGCGGGTCGTCACCCGGTCAGTTCCTCGTCGGCCGTGCCGGCATGGGGTCTGTTCGTGGCGGTGGCCGCGGTCTCCGTGCTGGCGAGCATCACGCCGGCGCGCTGGTCGCCGTCGGAGTTCGCCCACCTGGCGCGGTACGTCAGCGCGCAAGTGCCCGGTTACGTGTTCCTCGTGGACGCGAGCGGCGAGGGCCGCGCGCTGCCGCTGTTCACGGCCCTGCTCGACGGCTGGTGCTGCATCCTGCTCGTGCGCGGCGTGGTGTTCCGGCAGACGCGGGAGCACGTCCTGCGCGCCGGCGCCACCGGCGCCGTGCTGACGGCGCTGTTCGGCTTCTACCAGGCATCGAGCGGTCTCGGGCTGCAGTCGGCGTGGCGCATCTTCGACGCCGGGATCATCCGCATCAACGCCACCTACGTCGACCCGAACGCACTTGCCGCGTTCTATGCGCTGCTTGCCCCGGTGATCATCGGCCTCGCGATGGCCGCCTCGGGCTGGCGGCGAGCGGCCTGGGGCGCTGCGTTCGGCGTCGTCCTGGTCGCGATGGTCATGACGGCCGGCCGCGCCGGGCTGGCGTCGCTGGCGTTCGGCTGCGGCGTGCTCGGCTGGCTGGCGCTCAGGCGCGGCCTCGGCGACGTGGATCCGTCGGCATTCGTGCGCCGGTACGCGCGACCCGTCGTCGTGGGAACGGGTCTCGGGGTGGCCGGCCTGATCGTGCTGGCCATGGTGCTGGGCACGGCGCTCGACATCCGGCACCAGCAGCAGACCTCGTACGTCCACACCTGGCTGTACACGTTCAATTTGCGGCAGCCGGCCGATGCGATCGCCAAGGGGCGCGTTGCCGTGTGGCAGGCCATGGTCGCGATGATCCGGACGGCCCCGGTGACCGGTGTCGGCCTGGGCAACTCGGTGAACGAGTTCGAAGGCTTCCGCGAGCGACTCGCGCTCGAGTCGCTGCCGCCCGATGCCCGCCTCTCGGCCCACAACACGTACCTGCTGGTGACGAGCGAACTCGGCGCCATCGGACTGGCGGCGTGGCTGCTGATGCTCGCGGGCATCGTCATCGGCATCGGCGCCAGCGGCAACCTGCCGGCGCGATCGCGCGGGACATGGCCGGTCGCCGGACTCGTTGCCGGCCTTGCGGGCTACGCGCTGACGATGCTGACGGGTGATCGCATCCTGCTGCGCGAGGACATCGTCGTGGGCACGACGTGTGCCGCGCTGGCCACGCTCGGCAGCGGTCGCCTGCCGCGCTGGTGGCGAGTGGCTGCGGGCCTCGTGCTGGTCCTCACGCTCGTGAGCTGGCCGGTGCGCGTGCTGCGTTCGACGACGGCCGCGTCAGGCACGTCGCTGCCGCCGCACGAGGGCCTGCACGATGAGCAGGTCGGGGTGCGTGGCGATGCGTACCGCTGGAGCAAGGGCTACGCGGTGCTGTACATGCCGCTGGAGGCGACACGGGTGCGCGTGCCGATTCGCAATCTCTCGCCAGCCCCGCAGCGCGTGGAGGTATTCGTCGACGGCCGTCGCGCCGACGTACGTGACGTGGAGAGCGGGCCGTGGGTGACGCTGGAGTACCGGCTGCCGCCACGTCGGGGTGACGAGCCCTGGCATCGCATCGCCCTGCAGGTCACGCCGACATGGCAGGCACCAGGCGACCCGCGCGTGCTCGGCGTCGTCATCGGCGAGTGGACATACGACACGCGGTAGGGGAGCGGCGGAACGTCGCACGTCGGAACGTCTGAAGGTCGAATTGTCAGACGTCAGGCGGCGGAGCGGCGGACCGGCGCACGCCGGAAGGTCGGCACGTGGAACGTCGATGCGTCCGTTCGTAGGCGTCGGGCCTTGCCCGACGCGCGGTGATGCTCGCCCGCTCCAGTGGTCTGTCATGTCGGCGGCAGCAGGCCGTGCTTCGACGCGTACTGGTAGAGCGCGATCTCGATCAGGTTGAACAGCGAATGCGAGATCGCCGGCGCGATGATGCTGCGACGCGCGAGGTACAGCAGGCCCCACAGCAATCCGAGCGTCCCGGTGATCAGCGCCGCGTCGAAGCCTTGCGTGAGGTGCCCGAGCCCGAACGCGATGCTGAAGAGCACGAGTCCGAGGCGTGCCCCTCCGAGATCCTGATCGAAGCGGTGGAGGATGAACGCGCGCTGCACTTCCTCGCGCACGCCGCCCGCGAGCACGACGACGACGGCGAACATCGCCACGCGCCAGGGTGAGGTGAGCATCGCCTGCAGCGGGTTCTGTGGCACGTTGTGGAGCCACGGCGCGGCGTACTGGATGATCGCGCCCATCGCGATCACCACGGCAAACACGATCGGCAGGTAGGCGATGCCGCGGCGAATCTCCGGACCGAACGGGCCGCGCCCGAGAAGCACCTCGCCCGGGCGCTCGCCGCGCAGCCTCAGGAACGAGACGACGAGCACGACGATTGCAAGCGTGTCGAGCAGTGAGACGGTGACCACGAACCCGAAGGGGAGGCCCCCGGTCGTGGACACGCGTCCGCCGAGCGCCACGAGCAGACCGCCGCTCAGCAGTTGCGTCGGAAAACCCGAGCAAAGCAGGACCTCGAGCAACGACAGGGCGCGCGAGGGCCGGGGAGCCGGCCGGACGGGTGTTTCCCACGGCTGAGGTGATGCGTCGAGCGCGTCCGGGGCGTTCACCATGTAGATGTTACGCTGTGAGTGCACGCCTGCGTGCCAACTCTGCCTTTCCGAAAGGTTGCCGTGTGTCGAGCGCAATCGAATCGTCCCGCCAGCCGGATGCCTCCGAGGAACAGCCCGCCGGTGAGCGCGTGCTCGTCGTCGAGGACGACCGTGCCGCGCGCGTCGGACTCACAGAGCTGATTCGCGCCTGGGGGTACGTCGCCGAGGACGCCTCCGACGGCGAGGAGGCCCTGCAGAAGATCACCACCTTCCGACCGGGCATCGTCCTGACCGACCTCGTGATGCCCCGGATGGACGGCCTCGGGCTGCTGCGGTCGCTGCAGGACCAGCTCACGGACCTCTGCGTGGTCATCCTCACCGCCCAGGGCACCGTCGAGACGGCGGTCGAGGCCATCCGCGATGGCGCGTACGACTACCTGACCAAGCCCGTCGACCCGCACCGCCTGCAGATCCTGCTCAGCAAGGCCGTCGAGCGACAGGAAACCCGCCGCGAGGTGCGGGTCCTCCGGCGGCAGTTGCGCGATCAGGGAAGCTTCGGCCGCATCATCGGCAACACGCCGGCGATCCGCAAGCTGTATCGGACGATCGAGCAGGCAGCGCCGACGGGCGCCTCGGTCCTCATCTGGGGTGAGTCCGGCACCGGCAAGGAACTCGTCGCCCAGACCATCCATCAGCTCAGCGATCGCGTGAACCAGCCGTACATCGCAATCAACTGCGCCGCGATCCCGGAGACGCTGCTCGAGAGCGAGATCTTCGGCCACGAGAAGGGCGCGTTCACCGGCGCCGTCGAGCGTCGCCTGGGGTGCTTCGAGCTGGCGCATCGCGGCACGTTGTTCCTCGACGAGATCGCCGAGATGGTGCCGGTCACGCAGGTCAAGCTGCTGCGCGTGCTGCAGGAGCGCACATTCCGCCGTCTCGGCGGACGCACCGAGCAGAACGTCGACGTCCGCATCATCGCCGCCACCAACGTCAACCCGCTCGACGCGGTCGCCAAGGGCAAGCTGCGCGAGGACCTGTACTACCGCCTCAACGTGTTCTCGATCGAGCTGCCGCCGTTGCGCGCCCGACGCGAGGACATCCCGCTGCTCGTGCAGTCGTTCATCGCCGAGTTCGCCGGCCGCAACGCCAAGGGCGTGAAGGGCGTCTCGCAGGAGGCGCTGGCGCTGCTCGAGCAGTACCACTGGCCCGGCAACATCCGCGAGCTGCGCAACGTGATCGAGCGGGCGACCATCCTGTCGCCCGGCGAGTTCATCGAGCCGTCGCAGCTGCCGCCGGAGCTGTCGGCCCCGCCGTCGGCCGCCGGCGAGCAGCACCAGATCACGCTGACGCCCGGAACGACCGTGGACGAGGCGGAGATGCGATTGATCGAGATCACGCTCGCGCACACGGGCCAGAACAAGACCCGCGCGGCCGAGTTGCTTGGCATCAGCCTGAAGACGCTGCACAACAAGTTGAATCGCATGAAGGGCCGCGACCAGTCGGTCGACTGATCCCCCCTGGGCGCACATGCGTCTGAGCTACCAGACCCGGCAGGTGCTCGGCGTCACCGCCATCGTCGCGTTGACGGTGATCGCGCTGAGCGTCGTGTACCTGGCGGCGCAGGCCCACGCGCTGCTCGAGGAGAGCGAGCTGCGCGGGCGCATGCTCACCAACCTCACGTACCAGCGCGCGTTCACGCTCGTGCGCAGCCCCGAGACGGCCGAAGCCGACCTGCAGTCGGACCCCGGGCTGCGGGCCATCCTCCTCTCGGCGATCGGTTTCGTGGAGAACGTCACGTACGCGACGATCACCGACGTGCGCGACAAGGCGCTCGTGCACAGCTCGCCGACGCTCGAAGGCACGACGGTGCCACAGCAGGAGGCGCTCGACCAGCTGCTCGCGAGCAGCCCCTACGCCCAGCTGCGCGGCGTGTGGGAACAACGCAGTTACGAGGTCACACAGCCACTGCTGCTCGGCGAGGAGCGGTTCGGATCGATCCGGGTGGGCGTGTCCACCGTGCTGATCTGGGAAGGCTTGATGGACGCCCTCAAGCGCATCGCCTGGGTCGCCATCCCCGCGGTCGTGCTCTCGACGCTGTTGTCCTGGCTGCTCGCACGTCGGTTCCTGCGTCCGATTCACGTGCTCCAGAGCGGCATCGCGCGCCTCGGCCAGGGTGAAGAGGACGTCACGCTCGATCTCGCCGACGAGGACTTCAAGGATCTCGGCACGTCGTTCAACGCACTCAGCCAGTCGGTGTCGTCGGTACGTTCGCAGCTGGTGGAGCAGGCGCGGCGCGCCGAGTCGGTCGTCGAGCGGCTCGAGGATGCCGTGGCCATCGTCGGGCCGCACGGCGACGTCGTCTTTGCCAATCCGGCAATGAAGGTGCTGCTGCCAGCGCTGGAGCCGGGTGTGCCGTTTGCGGCCGCCGTGCCCGAACAGCATCCGTGCCGCACCATCGTCGAGCAGGCGCTGCAGGTGCGCGCCTCGCGCGGCCCGTTGATCGCCGATCTGCCCGGTGCGGCCGGCGAGAGTCGAAGCCAGCAGCAGCTGATGGCGCACCCGGTGACCGATCAGACGCGCGGCTTCGTCGGCGTGATGCTCGTTGCCCGCAACGTCGGCGCCTTGTCGCAACTGCAGACGATGCTGCGCTACTCGCGCAAGCTGGCGTCGCTGAACCGCCTGCTCGCCGGCGTGGCCCACGAGGTCAAGAACCCGCTCAACGCCATGACGATCCACCTGGAGCTGCTCCGACAGAAGCTCGGGAAGCAGGCGCCCGTGGCCGTGGGCGCGGGCGCGGGCGGTGGATCGCTGTCGCTGACCGATGCCGGTCCGGCGGCTCCACGCGTGCCGCCCGACCAGCTCATGAGTCACGTCTCGATCATCGGGGAGGAGATCCGGCGACTCGACGACGTGGTGCAGGGGTTCCTGCGTTTCAGCCGCCCCGAGGAGCTGCAGGTCGAGCCCGTGCAGGTGTACGCTCAGCTGCAGGACATCGCGGATATGGTGCGGCCACAGGCCGAGCAGCAGGGCATCGCCGTCCAAGTAGAGGCACAGCAGGGGACCGCGATTCAGGTGGATCGAGCCATGGTGCGGCAGGCCTTCCTGAACCTGGCCCTCAATGCGATCGATGCCATGCCGAATGGGGGTACTCTCACCCTGCGCGCGCGGCCGGTCGAGGACCAGCAGGTCCAGATCGACGTCATCGACACGGGCGGGGGGATCGCGCCCGAGCACCTCGGGAAGATCTTCGATCTGTACTTCACGACACGCGAACAGGGCAGCGGCCTCGGGTTGTCGATGGTCTATCGCACCGTGCAGTTGCACGATGGCACGATCGAGGTTGAGTCGTCGCCCGGGCGCGGCTCGAGCTTCCGCGTGCGGCTGCCACGCGCCTGACGAGGAGGGCGGGACGGTGACGAGCAGAGGGCACACGCTGGGCAGGAGCGGGCGCATCGTCGCCGCGGCGGTGGTGTGCGCGCTCGCCGGTGCCGGCTGTACGCGCAGCCACCCGGTCGTCGCCCCGACGACCGTCGCGCTCGATCTGCCCCCGCCGCCCCAACGCGTCATCTCCACGCCGCCCGAACCCGTCGCGCCGACCGAGGCCACGACCGTCGAGCGCCCGGCGCCGGCCAATCGTCCAGCGCGTCCCCGTCCGTCCAACGCCCGGGTGGATGCCAAGACGCCGGAGCCGGCCGCGACGGACGTGCCCGCGGAGTCGACCGCGCCGGCACCGGAGCCCGCCACCCCATCGACCCCGTTGCTGCGGACGCCACAGACAGCCGATGAGCAGCAGGCCGTGCGTCGGACGCGCGACGTCATGCAGCGCGCCCGGACGATGCTCGACGGGGTGAACGTCAGCACGCTTGCCCAACCAGCGCGGCAGCAGCTCGACACCGCTCGCCGCTTCCTCGAGCAGGCCAATCAGGCACTGCTCGACCGCAATCACGTGTTGGCGTCCTACCTCGCCGACAAGGCCGAGACGCTCGCGAAGGGCCTCAGCCGCTGAACGTGCTCCCGCTTCGCCCGGGCCCGTGTATGCTTGTCTTACAGGTGCCCATGTTTTGGCGGACTCCACCACGCGGTTTACATCGCTGCAGTACTCCTGAACGCGTCTCCCTGAAGAATCGCGTGGAATGCGAGGGAAATCGCCGATCTCGTTCCCGAGGCGCGGTTGGCATCGCGCTTGCTAGTTAGAAGGGTACCCCGCTCCGTATGGAGCAATCTCCTCCTGAGACCCGCAGTACCCCGCGGGAGACCGGACGCGCCCGGTCTTCCGCACCTTCCCCACCTGTGTCCCCGTAACTCACGCGTTTTGAGTACCTTGTGGCTATCTCGGTCACTTGCCTGTATATTGGGTGTGTTGTCAACGGAGGACACAAGATGTGGGGTAAATTCCCGTTGACAACCCAAACGGCGCGGCGCATAGTTGCTGTCCGAAGCGCCGAAGTCCGCTCCACCCGAGAGCACCCAGCAACTCGGAGCGACGGGCCCCCCATGCACATGAATGCGGGGCTCGCCGCAGGACGGATCACGCCCCCGTACCGGTTCGCCTGAAGCGCCAGACATGCCCGGTGGCATGTGCCCCATGATGGGCCTGCGCCTCGGTGGCCCGCCGGTGTCCGGGTGTTCGACGGTTCGCGTGGCGATTGACATAGACATCGCCGAGCGCCGATCCAGGGGAGGGTTCGCGCCGGCACGAGGAGGAAGGAATGCAGCGAGGGTCTGCACAGTCGGTCGAGAGCGTCCTCGGCACGTCGACTGGCGCCGCTGACGTGGCAACGGTCCCCGGCCTGGAGTTCACCAGGTCCTTTACGCAGGACGGCGTCGATCCATTCGACGCGGTGGAGTGGGAAACCCGCTCGGCCGTCATCGGCAACGAGAAGGGACACGTCGTGTTCGAGCAGCGCGACGTGGAGATCCCCAGGTTCTGGTCGCAGCAGGCGACCAACATCGTCGTCTCCAAGTACTTCCGCGGCACCATCGGCACGCCGGAGCGCGAGCGCTCCGTGCGGCAGCTGATCGGGCGTGTGGTGGACACCATCACCGGCTGGGCGCGGACGCAGAAGTACTTCGCCAGTGAAGACGACCTGCAGGCCTTCAGCGACGACCTCAAGCACCTCCTCGTGTTCCAGAAGGCGGCCTTCAACAGCCCCGTCTGGTTCAACTGCGGCATCGAACCGCACCCGCAGTGCTCGGCGTGCTTCATCAACGCCGTGCAGGACACGATGGAGTCGATCCTGACCCTCGCCAAGACCGAGGGCATGCTGTTCAAGTACGGCTCGGGCACCGGCTCGAACCTGTCGGCGATCCGTTCGTCGCGCGAGCTGCTCGCGGGCGGCGGCACCGCCTCGGGCCCCGTGTCGTTCATGAAGGGCTTCGACGCGTTCGCGGGCGTCATCAAGTCGGGCGGCAAGACCCGTCGTGCGGCGAAGATGGTGATCCTCAACGCCGATCACCCGGACGTCGTCGAGTTCATCAACTGCAAGGTCGAGGAGGAGAAGAAGGCCTGGGCGCTCATCGACGCCGGCTACGACGGCTCCTTCACCGGCCCGGCGTACGCCTCGGTGTTCTTCCAGAACAGCAACAACAGCGTGCGCGTGACCGACGAGTTCATGCGCGCGGTGCTCGACGACAAGGAGTGGACGACGCACGCGGTGCGTGACGGCGCGCCGATGGAGACCTACAAGGCGCGCGACCTGATGCACCAGATCGCCGAGGCGACGCACATCTGCGGCGACCCGGGGATGCAGTTCGACACAACGGTGAACGACTGGCACACCTGCCCGAACACGGCGCGCATCAACGCCAGCAACCCGTGCTCGGAGTACATGTTCCTCGACGACTCGGCGTGCAACCTGGCGTCGATCAACCTGATGAAGTTCGTCGACGAGCAGGGCGAGTTCGACGTCGACGCGTTCCGCGCCGCCTGCCGCGTGCTCATCACCGCGCAGGAGATCATCGTCGACAACGCGAGCTACCCGACAAAGGCGATCGAGCGCAACAGCCTGGCCTACCGGCCGCTGGGGCTCGGCTACGCCAACCTGGGTGCGCTGCTGATGGCGCGCGGGCTGCCGTACGACAGCGATGCCGGTCGTGACATGGCCGCGGTGATCACCGCGGTGATGACCGGCGAGGCGTACGCGCAGTCGGCCCGCATCGCCCGTGATCACGGCGGGCCGTTCGAGGGCTACGAGAAGAACCGCGAGCCGTTCCTGCGCGTCATGCGCAAGCACCGCGCCGCGATCAAGGGCATCGATCGACTCAGCGTGCCGAAGGACCTCTACGAAGGCGCCACGGCCGCCTGGGACGAGGCGATCGAGGTCGGCGAGGCGCACGGGTTCCGCAACGCGCAGGCGACCGTGCTCGCACCCACCGGCACCATCGGTTTCATGATGGACTGCGACACGACGGGCGTGGAGCCCGACATCGCGCTCGTCAAGTACAAGAAGCTGGTCGGCGGCGGGCTGATGAAGATCGTCAACGGCACGGTGCCGATGGCGCTCGAGCAGCTCGGGTACTCCGCGCAGCAGATCAAGGAGATCGTCGCCTACATCGACGAGCACGAGACGATCGAGGGCGCGCCGCACCTGAAGGCCGACGACCTGCCGGTCTTCGACTGTGCGTTCAAGGCGCTCAAGGGCGACCGGTCGATCCACTACATGGGCCACATCAAGATGATGGGCGCCGTGCAGCCGTTCATTTCGGGCGCGATCAGCAAGACGGTCAACGTCCCGAAGGACGCCACCGTCGAGGAGATCCAGGAGGCCTACGTCCAGTCGTGGCGCCTGGGCGCCAAGGCGGTCTCGATCTATCGCGACGGCAGCAAGCGCACGCAGCCGCTCAACACGTCGAAGGACAAGCAGCAGGCGCCGGCCGAGGCGGCCGCGGCGACCGTGCCGCAGCCGGTGCGCCGCAAGTTGCCCGACGAGCGGCCGTCGATCACGCATCGTTTCGACATCGCCGGCCACGAGGGTTACATCACCGTCGGCCTGTTCGAGGACGGGCAGCCGGGCGAGATCTTCCTCGTGATGGCCAAGGAGGGCTCGACGATCTCGGGCTTCGCCGACGCCTTCGCGCAGGCGATCTCCTACGCACTCCAGTACGGCGTGCCGCTGCAGGTGCTCGTGGACAAGTTCAGCCACGCGCGCTTCGAGCCGTCGGGCATGACGCGCAACCCGGAGGTCCGCTTCGCGAAGTCGATCGTGGATTACGTGTTCCGCTGGATGGCCACCAAGTTCCTGTCGCCGGAGGCCCGCTTCCGCGCCGGCGTGAACATGCCCGACCCGACGCTGGCCGCCGTGGACGCGCCGGCGCAGGCGGCGGTGGCCGCCACGGTGGCCGCGGCCGCGGGGACGGCTCCGTCGCCGCGCGCCTCCGAGTTCGCTTCGATGCAGAACCAGGAAGACGCCCCGCCGTGCAGCACCTGCGGCTCGATCATGGTGCGCAGCGGCGCGTGCTACAAGTGCGCCAACTGCGGCACGACCAGCGGGTGCGGTTGATCCGGCTCGCCGGACAGGCAGGCTCGCCGCAGTAATGCGGGAATGTCGAATGCGGGAATGTCGAGAGCACCTCTCGGCCTCCCGCATTCGCCGTTCAGGGGGGCGTTTGCCACAATGCGTGCATGGATCACGTCGTGCAGCATCAGGAAGCCGGCTCCAAAGGCGCGTTCTTCGTCGCCGGCGCCACTGGGGAACGCCTCGCCTCCATGACATACAGCCGCGCCAACGAGGCGCTGGTCATCATCGATCACACCGAGGTCGGCCCGTCGCTGGCGGGCCAGGGTGTGGGGCGCGCGTTGCTGCATGCGCTCGTCGGCTGGGCACGGGACTCGAAGACCAGGGTCATGCCGCTGTGCCCATACGCCAAGGCGCAGTTCGACAAGGACGCATCCATCCGGGACGTGTTGATGTAGCCGTCGTGCTGCCCGGATTCGGCGGCGTGCGGCGTGTGCGCGCCTCGCGCGTGGACCCGTCGGGACACGGCCCCATTTGCGCGCGGCCGGCAGCCTGCCTGTGCTGCCCAGGCTACGCCACCCGGCCCAAGCCCCACAGCTCCCCATCTGTCCGCGGTGCGTGTGCTCTTCCCGAAGGCCGACGGCCGACCGACGAAGGCCGCCCATACCGTCCTGTGATAGCGTTCACCGGCAAAACGCACTCCTGCGGCCGCACTCCGCGCCCGTAGCCGTGACTGCATGCTCATGCCGAAGCTCCGTCGTCCACAGCGCGCCGCGGGCGCGGCGCTCGTCCTCCTCGCCTGTGCCCTCGTCCTCTGGCTGCCGCTCGAGGCGAGCCGCGGCCAGGCGCAGCCGCCGCAACAGGCTCGGGCGCCGCAATCGGGTCCGAAGCTGACCGTCCCCGAGGGGTTCGTCGCCAGCGAGGTCTATCCGGCCGACAAGGCCGGCTCCATCGTCAACATCACGTTCGACGCCGACGGGCACCTGGTCGTCGCGAAGGAGAACGGTCCCGTCGTCAGGTTGCGCGACGCCGACAAGGACGGCGTGCTCGACACCGAGGAGGTGGTGACCGACCAGATCGCGAACTGCCAGGGCCTGCTGTTCGTCGGCAAGGACCTGCTCGCGACCTGCGACAACATCGGCAAGCCGACCATCGCCTCGCTGTACCGCGTGCCCGATGCCAACGGCGACGGCCGCGGTGAGACACCCATCCTCGTCGCGCGGAGCACGTACTCGATCAGCGAGCACGGCGCGCACGCGCTGATGTTCGGCCCCGACGGCGACGTCTACTGGATGATCGGCAACTTCGGCGGCACCGAAGCCTCGTTCGCGCCGCTCTCGCCGTACCGCAATTTCGGCGAGGAGCAGCTGCTGCCGGTGATGGGCGACGCGCGCGGCCACGGCAACCAGGTGCGCGCGCCGGCCGGCTTCATCTCGCGGATCGGCCTGGCGGACATCCTCGCGAGCACGGGCCCCTCGCCGAAGAGCGAGGTCGAGATCGTCGCCGGCGGCTTCCGCAACGCCTACGACGCCGCCTTCAACCTCACGGGCGAGCTCTTCACGTTCGACTCCGACATGGAGTGGGACATCCAGTTGCCGTGGTACCGGCCGGTGCGCACGCTGCACCTGATTCCGGGCGCCGACTTCGGCTTCCGCTACGGATCCGGCCCCTTCCCGACCGTCTACCCCGACACTTTGCCCTCGATGTCGGAAATGGGTCGTGGGTCGCCGGTGGGCATTGCCTTCTATCAGGG
>JAEYZV010000624.1 GCA_023427865.1 Acidobacteriota bacterium | reverse complement strand
CTACCAACACCGCGACGCAGCCGGTAGGGCCGGCTCTCCGAGCCTGGCCAACTCTCGAGTCATCGACATGGCGGACGCCCGCGAGGTCACACGCGCAGGTCGTCACCCGATCGTCACCGGTGCGCCGCACGTGGAGGCGCTGCGGTGGGGCGGCGTCGCGCTCGACGACATGCCGCAACCCGTCGGCGCCCCACTCGAACGCATCGTCGATGCCCTGCCGCGAGGCACGATCGTGCTCGCCGCGATCTCGCGCGAGGCGGCGCGCGCCATCACCCCCGACCAGTGGCAGGCGCTCGGTCGGCTGGGTCTTCGGCTCGCCGACGCCGGCACGCCGCGTGCGCATGCGCTTGCCGGCGTCACCCGCGCACGAGTCGAGGCGCTCGAGGCGGCGCACGCCGGCGCCGCACGGATCGACCTGCTCCCGGGCGACCCGCTTGGTCGGACAGGAGTCCGTTCTCCGGTCGACGCCCGGATCGAGGCGGGTGCTCATGCCGTCACGGTGTCGCTGCGCGGCCGGCCCTTCATCCAGGACGCGGCGCTGGGGCTGCTCGTCTTCAGCACGCGCGGCGACTTCCTCGGTTGGCGTATCGGCGACTCCCCGGCGCACCTCGACGGCCCGCCGCTCGGAAGCGGTCCGCTGGTGCGGGGCATGGGCGTCGAGGTCCTGCCCTGCGTGGACCTGCAGGCGGGGGTGGACACCGACATCGGCCAGCTCACGGACACCGGCGCGCTCGGGATCACGTGGAGCGCGGCCGGAGACGTGCGCCTGCGGCTGTCAGTGGCCGCGCCGGGGGAACGTGCGGAGCCCCGTCTCGTCGGCGAGCCGAAAGACACGAGCCTGCCGACGCTCACCCGTCCATCGGCCGACGAGCACCTGCTGGTCAGGAAACCGTGGCAGCGGACGTCGGCCGGGGTCCTGTTGCGCGGTCCGGTCGAGGGTGCCCGGGCGATGTCGACGGTGCCCGTGCGGGTCTGCGCCGCCTGGCCGATGGCACAGGCCATCGATCCAGCAGGGGGACGCGTGGCCATGCCGATGCTGCCGCGGTTCGAGCCGCATTTCGGCGCCGGCTGGCACGAGGCGGAGGTGGCTGGGGGCACCTACTTCCGGTGGATGGACGGGGGTCGCGCCTCTGTACTGCTGGCGCTGCGTCGCGTGGCTCCGCTCCGCCTCACGCTCGACGCCCAGGCGGTGGCCGCGCCCGGGCCGGACGACGTGGTCAGGCTCGTCGTGAACGGGCGTCCCGTCGGGGAGCGTCCGGTCCTCGACACCCGCGGCCTGTACGAGTGGGATGTCCCGTCCGACGCGCTTCGGCAGGGCCTCAACACGTTCGTCTTCGAAACGACACTCACGCTGCGGCCTGCCGATCTGGCCCCCGGCGCCGACTCGCGGACGCTGGGCCTGCTGGTCTACGGCTGGACGCTGGAACCAGCCGAGCCGCGCAAGTGACACGCAATCGGTTGGGCCGGCTGTCCCAGCCGGGCCGCGCGCGCATCCTTCCACAGCTCCCTGGGCCACGCTCGGAGAGCGGGCCCTACCGTCGCGCGAGAAACTTCGTTTGTCAGGGATCTGGAACACTCCTATAGTAGGAAGCCTCCGCGTCCCTGGTGTGTCCCGGCCACTGATGATTCGATGCGGGTTTCCCAGTACGAGGTAGTTGCATGAACCGAGTCGTGAGACTCGCGACGGTGGGCCTCTGTGCCGCGGTCGCGTTGCTGAATTCGAGCCCCGCGCAGGGTCAGCCCGACCTGAAGCGCTGGTATTTCGCCGAAGGATCGACCAACGCCGGTTTCGGGTTCGAGCAGGAGATCCTGATCGCCAACCCCACCGGCACGCCTGCCAACGTCACGCTGCGCTTCCTGCCGCAGGACGGCAGCCCGCCCATCGTCGGCAACGCGCTCGTCCAGCCGTACAGCCGGAGCGGCGTGAACGCGCGGCAGTTCGTCGGCAGTGCGCTCGGGGTCGCCCTCGAGGTCACCTCCGACGTGGACATCGTCGTCGAGCGATCGATGTACTGGGGCGGCGGGCTGTTCAACTTCGGACCCGGCTACAACCCCGGTCCGGTCATCGACATGCGCGCCGGCCACAACGTGCTCGGCGTGAACGCGCCGGCCGTCCGCTGGTCGTTTGCCGAGGGCGCCGCGGGCAGTGCGTTCGGATTCCAGACCTACGTGCTGGTCAGCAACCCGTCGCTGACCGACGCGGCCAGTGTGCAGGTCCGCTACCTCACGAGCAACGGCGAGCAGGTGGTCGATGCCGCGAGCGGGGTGCTCGCTCCCGGACAGCGGCGGACGTTCTTCGCCAACGGCGCTCTGGAGGCCACGCTCGGCGCGCGCCCGCAATTCGACTTCGCGATCGACGTGCAGTCGCAGAACAGCGTGCCGATCGTCGCCGAGCGCGCGATGTACTGGGGGCCGAACCTGAGCGGCGGCCATGCCGCGATGGGCGTGCAGCCGCAGAGCGTGTGGTACTTCGCCGAAGGCGTGCAGGGCGTCGCGCCGATCAACTTCGACACGTACATCCTCCTCTACAACCCGAGCGAGACGGAGGCCATCGACGTCGAGGTGGACTTCTACGGACCGAGCGGGCTGGCCAGGAACGTCGTCAAGACCCTTGCGCCGCTGACGCGCGCCAACGTCTACGCCGGGGAGTACCCCAACGAACTCGCCGGTGCCGACAAGGCGTTCTCGGTGCGCGCGCTCAACACGCTGGGCAAGCCGTTCGTCGCCGAGCGCGCCGTGTACTGGCGCGGACTTCGTGAGGGGTCGGCCGCCGCAGGCACCTCGGTCGGTGCCAGGAAGTGGGGCTTCGCGGACGGACAGGAAGGCGGCTTCGCGCAGTTCCGCAGCCCTGCCGATCCGGATCCCCGTCACTTCTCGACGTACTACCTGATCCTGAACAACACGGATGTGCCCGTGAACGTGCGGGGGGTGTTCTACCTCGAGGCCAACGGCGAAGTGCCGGCAGGCTCCGGCGCGGAGACGACGGTGTTCGTGCCGGCGCGGTCGCGGGCCACGATCACGCCCGCCAGCTTCCCGGGTCTGCACAACCGCAAGTTCGCGGCCTTCTTCGAGGCCGACGGCGAGGTCATCGTCGAGCGCGCCTCCTATTGGGGCGCGGGCATCAACGGCGGTCACGGCAGCGCCGGCGCCATCCTGCCCGACGCACTCCCGACGCTTCCCGCACCGGCCGCGCCACCGGCGCCGATGCTGACCGGCATCACGCCGACCCGTGGCAATCCGGCGGGCGGCACGCCGGTCATCATCTCGGGCACCGGCTTCGGCCTCGGCGGTGGCAACACCACCGTGGCGTTCGGCGCGACCGAGGTTCCGCAGAGCAGCATCACCGTGCTCGATGCCAACACGATCAGCGTCGTCACTCCGGCGAGCGGCAGGGGCGTGGCTGGTCTCATCGTGCGGACGCGGGGGGTCGAGCTCTTCAACCCCAACGTCACGTTCGAGTTCGTCGACCCGTTCGCCGCAGGTCCCGGACACAGCTTCGGTAATCTCGAAGGTGTGGTGGGCGAGGTGGCCGCCAGGCGGCCATTCGACCTCGTGTTCTCGTGCACCGAGCACGGCAGTCCGAACTCGAACACCTTCATGTTCGAGGTGGTGGCGGAACTGCGCAGGCGGTTCCAGAGCAACCGCTGGGGCCTCAACTGGAAGCGCGGCAACGTCGGCGACCTGTCGCAGGACATCGTGAACTACTACAGCGGCCCCGAAGGCGGGAACATGCGCAACAGCACGCAGGTGCGCATCTACGACATCATCGGCGGGCACTGCGGTGGACGGCCGTCACCGTTCTGGGCCGATCAAACCGGACCGACGCGCGCAGCCGGCACGGTGGGCCGCTGGACCACCGATCCGATGTGCCGCATCCCCCGGTATCGCGACGCACAGTTCGCCAACGGCGAGTGGATGTTCCCGGAATGCCGGTAGAGGCTTAGGCAGATCCGGCCTGGGCCCTGGAATCGACGCGGCGCCTTCCTTACGGGATGCGCCGCGTTTGTCGTTTCGGCCTCGACCGTGTCCCGTCGGGTCCGGCTGTTAGCTGTCACCTGCCGTCCCTGTTACCTGATGCTGCCGTCCCTGTTACCTGCCCCTTGCCGTCGGTGTCACCTGTCCGTCGCCGAAGCGGCGACGGCGACGTACCTGCAGCCTGACCTCCTGGTCTCTGGCGTTACCCGTTACCTGTTACCTGACACCTGCCGTCCTGTTCCCTGTCCATCGCCGTCGGGCCACACCCTGCGAAGGCCGACGGCCGACCGACGACGGCCGTCCGCTTCGGTGACGCCGTCGCGTTCGATTGACGACCAGACTGGTCGGAGATACACTGCCACCCGTCTTGAGACTCGGTCTCGCTTAGACCGGGCAACTCCTACCCGCTCCGCCAGAAAGGTTCCCCGAAGGTGTTCTCCCCACGCGATGTCGGTGCCGCTCTCCTGGCCGCCACCCTGCTCCACGTCCCGGCGATTGCCGCACAGCCCGCCACCAGCACGGCCGTACGCTCTGCCCCTCACGTGGCCGGACAGGTGCTCGACAGTTCGGGCGCGGCGGTCCCCAATGCAATGGTGGAGACCGATCAGGCGGGAGTCCGCACGCGGACGCGGACCGACGCGCACGGACGGTTCACCGTGCCCGCCCTGAAGGCGGGTCACGTCCTCGTCGTGGCCTCCGCACCCGGCTTCGCCGAGGACGCCCGCGCGCTGACGCTACCTTCACCCGACGCCACCGCGCTCGCCCTGACGCTCCAGCCCGCCACGCTTCGAGACGATGTCGTCGTGACGGCGACACGCATCGAGACCCCGACGTCGTCGCTGCCGCACACGGTCACCATCGTCGACCGCGAACGCCTCGCCGATCGCGTGGTCGCGAGCGATGACCTGGCAAGCGTCCTCGAACAGACCGTGCCCGGCTACTCGCCGAGCCTGAAGAAGCTCACCGGTCGCGGCGAGACGCTGCGCGGTCGCGAACCGCTCTACACCGTCAATGGCATCTCGCAGGCAACTCCCCTGCGCGACGGCTCGCGCGACGGCCACTCGATCGACCTCGACTTCCTCGAGCGCGTGGAGGTGGTGCACGGCTCGAATGCGCTGCAGGGCGTCGGCGCGACAGGCGGCGTGATCAACATGGTGACGCGCGGCCCGAACGCCGACGGCTCGCTGCTCAGCGAGGTCCGCCTCGGCACCTCCGTGCACGACAGCTTCGACGGGGACTCTGCGGGCAGCAAGATCTCGTACCTGCTCGGCAAGCGCGTGGGGCGCGTGGACCTCGTCGGCGGCGTCGCCTACAACAAGCGCGGGCTGTTCATGGACGGCAACGGCACGCCGGTGGGCCTGTATCCCACGCAGGGCGACATCATGGACTCGACCTCGCGCAGCTTCTACGCGAAGGTCGGCATCTCGCTCGACGCGCAGCAGCGCATCGACGTGCTCGTCAACGACTTCTCGCTCGAGCGCGACGGCGACTTCGTGGCCGTTGCGGGCAGCCGGCGCACCGGCCAGCTCGCGACGTCTGCGCCTGGCGACCCCCGGCCGCTCGTCGGCGACCCGGCGAAGAACCGCACGACGATGGCCACGATCGAGTACCGGCACAAGGCACTGGCGGGCGGCGAGGCGGTGGCACAGGCGTACTGGCAGACCTCGTCGTTCCTCTTCGAAGGCGGCACGTTCCCGACGTTCGCGCTCACGCCCGGCGGCACGCCGTTCCTCGATCAGAGCGACATCGAGTCGGACAAGATCGGTATGAAGGCCACCTACACGCTGCCCGGGTCGGGGCTGTTCGGCATCAGGTCCACCGTGGGGCTCGACGTCACACAGGACAGCACCGCGCAGGTCCTGGCTCGCACGGGACGGCAGTGGGTGCCCGAGGCGCGACTCAACGAGATCTCGCCGTTCGTCCAGTTCCAGCGCCCGCTCGGGCCACGACTGCTCGTCACCGGCGGCGCACGCGTCGAGTACGCACGCCTCGTCGTCGACGACTACACGACGCTGCCGGCAAACAACGGCGTGCTCGTGCGCGGCGGCTCCCCCAGCTTCTCGAACGTCCTGCCGAACGTCGGCGCCGTGTACACACTCGGCAACGGCTGGAGCACGTACGCGTCGCTCTCGCAGGGCTTCACGATGCCCGACGCCGGCCGCGTCCTGCGTGACGTACGCCTGCCCGGCCTCAGCGTCGGCGGCCTGCTCGACCTGCAGCCGGTGATCGTCGACAACCGCGAGGTCGGCCTCGACTACAGCCGCGGCCCGCTGCGGGCGCACGTGGCGTACTACCACGCGAACTCCGACCTCGGGTCTCTGCTCGTCGCCACCGATGCGCAGGTGTTCAACGTCCGTCGCCAGCCGACGACGACGCAAGGCGTCGACGTGACGAGCGAAGTGGTGCTGTCGCCGGGGTTCACCGTCGGCGGCACCTATGCCTGGCAGCGCGGTCGGTACGACACCAACGACGACGGCGTGCGCGACACCGATCTCGACGGGCTGAACATCGGGCCCAACCGTTTGAACGTCTTCGGCACCGCGCAGGTGAGCCGCGCGATCTCGGCGCGCATGCAGGTGTCCGTGCTCGGATCGCGGAGCTTCAGCGGCCTGGCCGCCTCGCGCGCGCGGTTCGGCGGCTACACCACGGCCGATGCGCTCGTCGGCATCACGACGCGGCTCGGGGTGTTCAGGGTGGGCGTCGAGAACCTGCTGGATCGGCAGTACGTGACGTACTTCTCGCAGGTGGAGCCGCTGGCCTCCAACGACACGCTGTTTGCGGGCCCGGGCCGGACGTTCACTGCGTCGTTGCAGCACCGTTTCTGAGCAACCGGCGCAATTGGCAATTTGAAATTTGAAATTTCAAATGTCCAATTACTCGAGCATCTTGACGGCGCTGCACCGCTGGGTGGGACTGGCGCTGGCGCTCGTGCTGCTCGTGGTGTCGGTCACCGGCGTGCTGCTGCTCGGGCGCGGGCCGTACTACCGCTGGCAGCACCCGGCATTCGCTCGGCCGATCACCGACGCCGATCGTGCCAACGTCCCCGCCGTGCTCGAGCGCATCGAGCAGCGCTTCGGTACCGCGGTGCGCACGATCAAGGTGCCGCAACCCGGCATGCACGTGTTCCAGGTGTGGCTCGCCGACGGCAGCGAGGCGTTCGTGGACGCACGCACGGGCGCGCTCGTCGATCGCTGGCGTCCGGCCGACCGCCTGCCCGCGCTGCTCTTCGACCTGCACGCGCACCTGATGGCGGGACACGGCGGCGAGATCGTCAACGGTGTCGTCGCCGTGCTCGGAATGCTGTTCCTCGTGCTCGGCGGCGCCCTGGTCTGGTGGCCGCGACGCAAGGCCATGCGCGTGCGCGCCGTGTGGCCGCGCGCCTGGACGCCGGGAGCGCTGTTGCGATCGCACGCCGCGGTCGGGGTCGTCACCGGCGTGCCGCTGGCCATCTTCCTCGTGACCGGAGCAGGAATCGCTCTCTCGACGTTCGTGACGCCTGCCCTGACGCGCAGCCTCGATGCGGCACCGCCACCGGCCGTGCCGGCGCGCGTGCCGGCCGTCGGCGACGTTCGCGTCTCGTGGCGCGTCGTGCTCGCGAGCATCGAGCGCGCGTTTCCCCGCTTCGACGCTGCGGGCGATGCCAACACCGCGCATCTCGTGTTCCTCGCACCGCCGCGCGCCCCCGACGCGCCGCTCGTTGCGCGCGTGCGCCTTCCCGGCGAATGGCACCCCAACGGGCGCTCAACCGTGGCGATCGACCCATACACCGGGCGGGTGCTGCAGGCCGTCGATGCCCGTGCGCTGGGGCTCGGCACGCGCATCGGCCACCTGCTGTACCCGATCCACGCCGCGCGGATCGGCGGGAGCACGTCATGGCTGCTCGTCGCGGCAGCCGTGCTCGCCGGTGCCGGTCTGGCCGTGCTGAGCATCACGGGCGTGGTCACCTGGGTTCAGCGACTCGCGCCGTCACGCGTCACACGTGTGACGAAAGCGGCCCGCACGGCGCGCGGCTAGCGGTCACCGTCGCCGCCTGCCGCCGCCATTCGGCCTTCGTCATTCGGCGTCGGCCTTCGTTCCGGAGCCCTCCTTCTGACTTTGCCCTTCTGGCTTTCCTTCTGACCTGTGACTTCCGACTTCCGACTTTCGTGCAGTACTCTGCAGCCGTGATCGTCCGCCCCGATGGTGAGGACTGGCTCCTCATCCGCCAACCCGACCACGCGGCGATGGCGGCCGAGGTCCTCGCCCACTGGCAGGCGGACGGCTTGCCGGGCCGCCCGACTCGGGAAGTCGTGCTGCACGCCACGCGCGAGCACGACTGCGGATGGGCCGAGGAAGACGATGCGCCGACGGTGAACCCGGAGACGGGCGAGCCGTGGGACTTCATCCGTCTGCCGGTGGAACGCAGACAGGCCGTCTGGTATCGCGCGATGCGCCTGCTGGCCGCGACGCCCCACGTCGCTGCGCTCGTCGCCCACCACGCGGTGACGGCCTACGCGCGCTACGAATCCGAGCCCGGCTGGAAGGAGTTCTTCCGTACGATGAGCCGCGAGCGCGACGACCGGGTCTCGACGCTGGCGCGCGCAGGTGGTGCGACGTTCGACAGTTTCCTGCGTGATTACACGTCGCTCCGTTCGGCCGACCTGATTTCGCTCGCGCTCTGCCATGGCTGGCAGGACCGGTTCGAGATCGACTACTACAAGGGCGTGACGAACGGACCGGTGCTGACCCTCACGCCCGACCCGTTCGATGGCGCGACGATCGGCTGGCGTGTCGCGGCGCGTCGCGTGTCACGCCGGGCTTACGCATCGGACGCCGACCTGCAGGCGGCCTTTGCGCGGGCGCCGGTCGAATGGATCTCGGGCCACGTGCAGGGCCTTCCCGAGCCGCTCCCCTCATGAGTCGCATTCTCGTCGTCGAGGACGACCCCGACATCGCGGAACTGCTGCGGCACTACCTGGAACGGGCGAGCCACCAGGTGGACGTGCTGACCAACGGCACCGACGTGCTGCCGCGCGTGCGCGAGAACGAGCCGGACCTGGTGATCCTCGATCGCATGCTGCCGGGACTGGACGGGCTCGAGATCTGCAGGCTGCTGCGTGCACAACCCTCGACCGCGGATCTGCCGTTGATGATGGTCACCGCCCGCGCCGAGGAGAGCGACCGCATCGTCGGGCTCGAGCTCGGCGCCGACGACTACATCACCAAGCCGTTCAGCGCCAAGGAGGTGGTGGCGCGCGTGAACGCCCTGCTCCGCCGCTCGGCGCGCAACGCGGCCGGCCCACCCGCGCCAACGGCCGGGCGCGTCCTCGAGTACGGCGACATCCGCATGGATCTCGAGCAGCACGTAGTCACGGCCGGCGGGCACGACGTGCGCCTCACGGCCAAGGAGTTCCTGCTGTTGCAGTACTTCCTCGAGCATCGTGGCCGCGTCCTCTCGCGGGACCTGATGCTGACCGACGTCTGGGGATACCAGTACACTGGCGGTTCGAGAACGGTGGACGTTCACGTCCGCCGGCTTCGCGAGAAGATTCCCGTGCTCGCCGAGGCGATCGAGACCGTCAAGCAGTTCGGGTACAAGTTGAAGTAGACGGCCTTCGTCGTTGGGCCATCGGCCTTCGTCGACCAGCCGGCCATCGGCCTTCGTCAGCCGGCCAGCGGGCTTCGTCGGTCGGCCTTCGGCCGTCGCGAAGGGCATGAGCGCGATCGCGTGGGCGGTTGGACTCGAGCGGGCCGCTCCCGGGCGCCTTCGGATACGTACGTAGCCGTCGGGCCTTGTCCGACGGTTCCTCACGATTGCTGATCCAGACGTGCGCATTCCGACATTCGTCCTGCTGACGGCGCTGCAGACCGCCCTGTTCACGCCGCTGTTCACCGTGGCGGTGGCCTGGGTCACGCAGGTGCCGCTCGAGGCATCTCCGGGCTTCCTCGTTCGCGTCGGGCTCGTCGGCGTCGTCACGGCGGCGGTCTCGTCGGTCATCACGGCATGGATGGCCGCCACGGTCATCGACGACCGCATCGGCGACGTGGTGAGCGCGATCCGCGCACTCGGCAGCGGAGAGCCGCGCCAGCGGTTGCCCGAGATGCGGGGCGACGCGCTGGGCCGCGTGGCGCGTGCCGTCAACGCGGCGGGCGCCAGCCTCGACGCGCGGCTCGGCGACCTCGCCCGCGACCGCGCACGACTGGAGGCGGTGCTCTCGGGCATGGTCGAGGGCGTGATCGTCGTCAACGAGCAGGGGCAGGTCCAAATCGCGAACGAGGCTGCGCGGCGGCTGCTCCGGCTCGATGCGTCGCCCATCGGACGACGCTACGTCGAGCTGATCCGTCATCCCGACATCACGGCGCAGATCACGCAGGCCCTGCGAGGAGAACAGCCCGGAGGCCTCGAACTGGCCATCGGGCGCGATCCCGGCCAGACGTTCATCGCACGGTGTTCTCCGGCGATCACGCCCGGCAGCCGCGGCGCCGTGCTGGTGCTGCACGACATCACCGACCTGCGGCGTGCCGATCGGATGCGACGCGATTTCGTCGCGAACGTGTCGCACGAGTTGCGGACGCCGCTCACGGCGATTCGCGGGTACGTCGAGGCGCTGCTCGACGGTCCGGCGCACGACGCCGAGACGACGCGATTCCTCGAGATCATTGCGCGGCACTCCGAGCGCATGGAGCGCCTCGTCAAGGATCTGCTGCGCCTGGCCCGGCTCGACGCCGGTCAGGAGCGGCTCGAGCTCGCGGAGGTTGGCGTCGAGGCACTGTTCAGCGGCATTGTCGCCGACCTGCAGCCGATGACCTCGGCCCAGGCCCAGTCGGTGACGACTGCCGTGGAGCCGGCGTCGCTGACGCTGCGGTGCGACCCGGCGAAGATGCACGACGTCCTGCGAAATCTCGTGGAGAACGCCTCGGCGTACACGCCACGCGGCAGCTGCATCGAGTTGCGCGCGTCGGTCGAGGGTCAGCGGATCCGCATCGTCGTATCCGACACCGGTCACGGGATCCCCGATGCGGAACTCTCGCGCATCTTCGAGCGCTTCTACCGCGTGGACAAGGCACGGTCGCGCGATTCGGGCGGCACCGGGCTCGGCTTGTCGATCGTGCGGCACCTCGTGGAACTGCACGGTGGGGTCGTCAGCGCCGGCAATCGTGCGGAAGGCGGCGCGGTGTTCACGATCACGCTGCCGCGCGCGTGACGCGCTCGTCGGCGCCTCCCGTCGGGCAGGGCCCGACGGCTACGAACTGGCACGCTCCCTTCCTTCTCGTTCCTCCTTTCTCCTCCGTCCTTCCTCCTTCACAAGCTCGTGCGGCGCGTGA
>JAEYZV010000618.1 GCA_023427865.1 Acidobacteriota bacterium | reverse complement strand
CTTCCCCCGACCCACCCGTCGCCAACCGCCCCTCCCCGGCGCCCCGCGGGCCACGGTCACCCGTGCGGCGAGCCCGGCACGCGCCCGGCGGCTACGGAGCGTATAGGCTATGGCGATGTCCGCCTTCGCCAACCTCATCGCCGGCCAGTGGCAGCCCTCGAACACCGGACGCACGTTCGAGAACCGCAACCCCGCCGACGTCGACGACCTCGTGGGCACCTTCCCGGAGTCGTCGGCCCAGGACGTTGCCGACGCCGTCGCGGCAGCGGTGGCCGCTCAACCGGCGTGGGCCGCGATGCCGGCACCCAGGCGCGGCGACGTGCTGTTCCGCGCGGCGAACCTGCTCGAGGCCCGCGCCGACGAGGTGGCGCGGGAGATGACGCGCGAGGAAGGCAAGACGGTGCCGGAGGCGCGCGGAGAGGTCGGACGCACGGTCAACATCCTGCGCTACTACGGCGGCGAGGGCGCGCGACTGTTCGGTCGCGTCATCCCGTCCGAACGCGATCGTGTGTTCATGCACACGCTCCGATCGCCGCTCGGCGTCGTCGGTGCCATCACGCCCTGGAACTTCCCGATCGCGATCCCCGCGTGGAAGTCGTGCCCCGCGCTGGTCAGCGGCAACGCCGTCGTGCTGAAGCCGTCGGAGCTCGCCCCGTTGTGTGCCACGCGGCTGGCCGAGATCCTCATGGAGGCCGGCCTTCCCGCAGGCGTGCTCAACGTCGTGCACGGCCGTGGCGACGCTGGCGGCGCGCTCGTCGCGCACGAGCAGGTGCGGGCGGTTTCCTTCACGGGCTCGGAGGCCACGGGGAGCAAGGTGGCCGAGGTGTGCGGGCGCCGGAAGGCGCGCGTGCAACTCGAGATGGGCGGCAAGAACCCGACGATCGTGCTCGCGGACGCCGACCTCGACGAAGCGGCCGGCATCGTGCTGAACGCGGCGTTCGGCGCGACGGGCCAGCGGTGCACGGCGACGTCGCGCGCGATCGTCGAGCGTTCGGTTGCCGAGGCCTTCGCCGCCCGGCTCGCCGACAAGGCGCGGGCGATGCGCGTGGGCCCGGGTCACGAGAGCGGCGTCGACGTGGGTCCGAGCATCGACGCACGCCATGCCGATCGCGTGGTCGAAGAGGTGGCAGCGGCGAGCACCTCCGGCGCGCGCGTGCTCACGGGCGGTGTGCGGCTGAACGAGGGCGCCCTCGCCCGCGGACACTTCGTTGCGCCGACGGTGCTCGCCGACGTGACGCCGCAGATGACGATTGCCCAGGAAGAGGTGTTCGGCCCGGTCGTCGCGCTGCTCCCGGCCGACGACTTCGAGCACGCGATGGCCATCGCCAACGACGTGCGCTACGGGTTGTCGGCGACGATCTGCACGCGTTCGCTCTCGTACGCGCTGCAGTTCGCCCAGCGCATCGAAGCGGGGCTCGTGATGGTGAACCTGCCGTCGGCAGGCGTCGAGTACCAGGTGGCGTTCGGCGGGTCGAAGGCGAGTTCGCTCGGGCCGCGCGAACAGGGCCCCGAGGCGATCGACTTCTACACGACGCTGAAGACGGTGTACATGAAGTACTGACGGGTAGCGGGTAGCGGGTAGCGGGTTCCGGGTAGCGGGTACCGGGTACCGGGTACCGGGTACTGATTCTCCTTTCATCAGGTCATCGCGTGATTGCTTCCATCACGAGCCGTCGCTCGCTCATCGCCGCTCTTGCATCGACGGCTGTCCTCCCCTGGCTGCCCGCATGCGGTCGCGGGTCGGACGCCGGTGGCACGCCATCGCGCGAAGACGAGGCGCGCGCACTGCTCGACCAGTGCGCGGACGCATTGCTCGCGTCGTTCCCTGAGAGCGCCACGTCGCTCGGCGTCGATACCGGGCATCGCGCCGCGCTGCGCTCGCAGCTGACCGATCGCTCGGAGGCGGGCAAGCGACGCATCGCCGATCAGGTGCGCGCTGATCTGGCCCGCGTGAACGCGTTCGACGACAGCGGCCTGCCCTATGCGGTGCGTACGAGCCTCGACGTGGTGCGCAGCGCATACGCAACGGCACTCGAAGGCTTCGCGCTGCCCTACGGCGACATCACGGTCGGCAGCTGGCGCAACACCCCTTACGTGGTCATCCAGAACGTCGGCGCCTATCTCGACGTTCCGCGCTTCCTCGACAGCGATCACCTCATCGGCAACCGCGAGGACGCCGGGGCGTACGTCGCGCGCCTGCAGTCGTTCGCCAGGCAGCTCGATGGCGAGCGCGGCCGCGTCGAGGCCGCGCGCGCGATGGGGCTCGTACCACCGGATTTCCTGCTCGACAAGGCGATCGCGCAGCTGACACTGTCGCTGCAGAGCACGCGCGAGGGCGGACTGCTCGTGGACTCCATCGCGCGACGGACGAAGGACATTCCCGGTAACTGGGCCGAGCAGGCGACCCGCATCGCACGGCAGGAGATCGCACCCGCCCTCGAGCGGCAGCTCACCGAACTGCAGGCCCAGCGGAAGGTGGCGACGAGCGAGCCCGGCATCTCGTCGCGACCACACGGCCAGGAATTCTATCGGTGGGCGCTGAAGGCCTCGACGACCACGACGATGACGCCGGACGAGATCCACGCGCTCGGCCTGAGCGAACTTGCGAGCCTGCACGCGCAGATGGATCCCATCCTGCGCGAGATTGGCTACGCGAGCGGCAGCGTCGGGGTGCGCATGAAGGCACTTGCCGAGGACCCGCGGTACCAGTTCGCGGCTGGCGACGCGGGCCGCGCCGAGATCCTCGCGTTCATCGACGATCGCCTGCGCTGGATCAGGGCGCAGATGCCGCGCGCCTTCGGCACCCTCGTCGACCCGAACATGGAGGTGAAGCGGCTGCCGCCCGAGGAGGAGCCCGGCGCTCCCGCCGCGTACGGCGGCGCGGGATCGATCGACGGCCGGATTCCGGGGCGGTTCTGGATCAACTTGCGGACGACTGCGCTGCACAGCAAGTACAGCCTGGCCGACCTCACGTTCCACGAGGCCATTCCCGGTCACATCTGGCAGGGCGAGTACACGCACGAGCAGCCGCTCATCCGCCAGTTGCTCTCCTTCAACGCCTACTCGGAAGGTTGGGCGCTCTACGCCGAGCAACTCGCGGACGAACTCGGCGCCTACGAGAGCGACCGCGTCGGACGCCTGGGCTACCTGCAGTCGCTGGCGTTCCGCGCGTGCCGCCTGGTCGTCGACACGGGACTGCACGCCATGGGCTGGACGCGCGAACGCGGCGTGCAGTTCTTCGTCGACGAGAACGGCTCCAACCCGCTGGAAGTCGCCAGCGAAGTGGACCGGTACTGTTCATGGCCCGGCCAGGCCTGCGGCTACAAGGTCGGGCATACCGAGATCGACCGTCTTCGCCGCGATGCACAGGCCGCACTCGGCTCGCGCTACGACCTCAGGGCCTTCGACGATGCCGTGGTGCGCGGCGGCAACGTGCCGCTCGACGTGCTGGCGCGCAGCGTCGACGAGTACGTGCGCGGCGCCAGCTGACGCGCGCGGTCAGAACTCGAGCACGGCCTTTATGCAGCCACCCCGTTGGTGCGCGAAGACGTCGTACGCCTGCGCGGCGTCGGCGGCGGCGAATCGGTGCGTGATCACTTCCCCGATTGCCGGCAGCGCCCGGGCGCGCTCGGCCAGTCGTGCCATGTAGTGGCGCGCGGGGCACCGCCCGGTGCGGTACGTCAGGTTCTTGTCGTAGGCCTCGGCGGGCGTGAACGCGAATGGCGCGCAGTGACAGCCGATGGCGGCAATCACGCCGCCGGGTCGCACGACCTCCCAGGCGAGGCGCTGCGCGCCAGGCAGCCCGACGACCTCCATCACGCAGTCTGCGCCGCGCCGGCCACCAAGTTCGTGGAGCGCCGCGGCGACGTCGGGGCCTGGCGGCACGGCCAATGCGCCCAGGGCTTCCGCCCGCGCGCGTCGTTCCACGACCGGGTCGACGGCGACGATGGCGTGAGCGCCCTGAGCGCGCGCGGCGATGATGCCGAGCAGGCCGACCGACCCGCTGCCAATCACTACCACGATCCGGCCGGGCGCCACGCCGGCGAGCTCCGCGCAGAACCACGCGGTGCTGAAGTTGTCGCCGAGCAGCAGGGCGACCTCGGGTGCCGTGCCGTCGGGCACGCGTACGAGCGTGCCGTCGGCGAGCGGGACGCGGACCTTTCCGGCCTGCCCACCGTGCAGCCCGACGCCGCCCTGCCGCCACCCGAACAGCTGCCCGTGCTCGCAGCGGCTCGTGAGGCCGGACCGACACGCCGCGCACTGCCCGCAGCTGGTGGAGAACGGCGCGCACACGCGATCACCAACCCGGATGTCGCGCACCGCCGCGCCGACCTCGACGACACGCCCGACGAACTCGTGCCCCATGACGGTGCCGGCGTCGAGGCCCTGTTCACGCCCGAAGAACGGATGCAGGTCCGACCCGCATAGACCCGCGATCTCGACGTCGACGATGGCGTCGGTGGGCGACTCGATCGACGGATCAGCAATCTTGCGCCACTCGACGCTACCTTCGGAGATGAAGCAGACTCCGTGCATCGGCTAGTCCTCTGGATCCGTGAGCCTTGGCAAGAGGGCATCACTTGCCGCGCACCTGCATCGTACGCAGCCCGAGCGTCGGAGTGTGTCGAGGATCTGCGTCGACGGTCTTCGCCCAGGGGAGGGCTTCTTTTCGTTGTGCGCCGCCCCGTAGGCTAGAGCCAATGACGCGCATCGCAGGCGGCGCGCACGCCGGGCCGGCAGTCCTGCCACGGGCAGGTACGGCCGATGTACGCGCCCTGCTCATCAGCGAGGAAAACGTCCGCACCGCGATTGACGCTCTGCGCGTGACCTCGCAGGCGCCGTGCATGCCGCGCCAGCACGTTCGGCACGCTGACCCACGCTCACGGATTCCACCGTCAGACACCTCTCCGCGGGGGGGGGGGGGGGGGGCCCCCCCCCGGCGCCC
>JAEYZV010000575.1 GCA_023427865.1 Acidobacteriota bacterium | reverse complement strand
ACGTACCGCCATCAGCCTCGCTCATCAGCCTCGCTCCCCGCTCCCCGCTCCCCGCTACCCGCCGCCTACGGATTCGTCTGCCGCGACTCCGCCTTCTTCCGGTCCGCGTCCACCATCGCCTTCACTTCCTTCATCAGCGTCGGCACGTGGTACGGGATGCCGTTCTTGATCGTCCACTCGATGCCGCCGCCGCGCGCCATGCGGCCGTCCTTCATCACTTCGATGCCGTACGGGTTGAGCACGCGCAGGTTCTCGAGCGGATTGCCGTTCACGACGAGCAGGTCGGCGAGATAGCCCTGGCGCACGCGTCCGAGCCGATCCCCCATGCCGAGCAGCGCCGCGCCGTTGACGGTGCCGTGCCTGATCACCTCGAGGGGATGGAACCCGGCTTCCTCGTGCAGTTCGAGCTCGCGCACGAGGCCGAAACCGTAGAGGGAGTAGATGAAGCCGGCGTCGTCGCCGGTGGTGATCGTGCCGCCCTTGCGGCTGAACGAGCGCAGCGCGTCCATCCAGATGCGGTACTGCTGCCGCCACCGCACCTCCATGGTGTTCGTCCACCCGGTGAAGTAGGAGCCGTGGTTGGCGAGGTTCGGCTCGAAGAACGCCTGCAGCGCCGGGTGCAGGTATTCCCTGTACCAGGGCAGGTTCTGCGCCTTGACGACGTCGCGGCTCGCTTCGTAGATGGAGAGCGTCGGACTCCACGCGACGTTGTTCTCCACCATGAGGTCGAGCACCTTCTCGAGCTTCGCGGGATCGGCCTGCGCATACAGCTCGCCGGCCTTCGAGAACCGCAGCAGCTCGTTGCTGTAGTTCATGTCCGGCGGGAAGTGCTGCACGCCGTCGAGCGCCGCATCGGCCACGCCGTAGAAGTGCTCGATGGAGTCGACACCGAGCTCGGCGAAGTCCTTCGCCGTCACCTCCTCGACCGCGATGTGCGTGGTCGTCTTCAGCCCCTGCAGCCTGGCTTCCGCCATCAGCGCCTCGAGCTGATCGCGGTCCATGCCGAAGATCTTCAGGCCGTCGGCGCCCTTCGCCTTCGCCTCCCGCACGTTGGCGCGGATGGCGTCGGCGGTGCCGTTGCCGCGCGCCACGACCCAGTAGACCTGCATGCGCGGCGCGACGATCTGGTCGGCGTTGGCCTGCGCCTGCCACTGTTTGCTCTTGGCGAAATTGCCGCCGTTCTCGCGGGCCAGCGTCACGCCGCTCGCGAGATACAGGTTGCGCTCGTACTGGATCGGCATCGGCATGCCGGCGCGCTCGTCGTGCCAGTGCATGTGCGTGTTGACGAGCCCCGGCATCACGTACTTGCCGGTGCCGTCGATCACCGCATCGGCCTCGACGGGCAGCGACGAGGCGATGCTGGCGATGACGCCGTCCTGCACGAGGATGTCCATCGGCCCGTACGGCGGCTTGCCGTTGCCGTAGATGACCATCGCCTGCCGTATCAGCAGCCGCGCCGGCTTGCGCGCGTGTACGGCGGTGTCGCGCCCCGCCGTGCGGGACTGGGCCGAGCCCACGAGGGCCGACCAACCGACAATCACCGCGAGTGCGAGCAGCGGCCACGACCGCCGCACGAGCCATCCACGAGCCATCCGACGAGCCTCTCAGAAGAGCCGCACGCCGAGCCGTTGCAGCTGCGTGCGGGCGATCCGGTTACGGAAGTGCAGCCACACACGCGACGCGTTCCCGTCGCGCGTGATGCGGTCGATGCGCCACTGCTCGCGCACCGGAGGAACCTCGACGTCCTCGATGATCTGCGCGCGCTCGAGCGGCGTCGACCGGACATCGGCCGGCATGCCGCCCATCAGCGTCGCCAGCACGAGGGTCGCCACCTGTCGTTCCCGATCGACGGTCACCCAGGCCAGTTCGCGCGGCGAGAGCCACACGAACGGCGAACGTCGCGCATGGGTCGGCTGGCGGTTCGGCGTCAGGCACGTACCGCCGGTGCTGCGCGAAATCCTGTGGCACAACGCGAGCCGGTCCGGCAGGAACAGCACCTGGCCGCGGCACCGCTCGTCGGTCGTCGGACACGCGCGCGCGTTGGTCTCGGGCGGTGCGCCGGCGTCGTAGACCGTGTAGACCGTCTCGGTGTGCGGCCACTGCGCCGTGGTGCGGGCGACATGTTCCTCGAACGCCCAGAACCGCCCGTCGGGCGACGGCGTGAGATCACGGCCGATCACCGCGTCGATCACCGTGTCGGCCGCGAGGTCGACGAGCAGGAGGCCGGAGGCGTCGTACTCGCGATCCAGGTGCAGCACGAGGCGACGGAACGCGGGCAGGTAATGCACCGCGCTGAGCCAGCGCGCGCGGGCGCCGGTGCGCGTGCCGTCGAGCGCGATGTCTCGCGTCCGTCCGCCCTCGGTCACGCGCAGGTAGGCATCCTCGAGGCCTGCCGACTGGCCGTCGTGCACCGAGGAGACCGTGACGTCGCCAGCACGGAGCCACTCGAGGGTCTGCGGCCCGGCGACCAGGGGCCGGACGCCGATCTGCGCGCCGGCAGGCGCCGCGCCGGCTCCAGCGAGCGCCAGCCCGACCAAGGCCGCCACCAGGACGTCCCACAATGGAGCGCGAGCGCTCCCCGACCTCAGGGCATCGAGACGCACGGAATCCGGCCAGTGTGGTGGTGAGTGCCGCACGGCGTCAAGCGGCCGACCGGACCGGCCGTCGCCTCGACCTTTGTTAGGCTTACATCCATGCTCACCCGGCGAGATCTGCTCCTCTCGGTCCCGGCGTCGGTCGCCGGCGCCCGGCTGCTGGCCGCACAGCAGCCCACCTTTCGTGTGGGCGCGCAGAACGTGCCCGTCTACGTGACGGTCACCGACGCCAACAAGCGCCTCGTGCCGGGGCTGATGCAGGAGAACTTCGAGATCTTCGACGAGAAGACGAAGGTCCCCATCACGATCTTCGACAACCAGATCCAGCCGGTCACCGTCGCCGTGATGCTCGACTCGAGCGGCAGCATGACGATGAACCTCGAGCTGCTCAAGCAGGCCGCCGAGCAGTTCGTGATCCGCCTGCTGCCCGACGACAAGGCGCGCATCGGCTACTTCAACGACAAGATCGCATTCCTCAGCGAGTTCAGCAGCGACCGCGACATGCTGATCGCGTCGATCAAGGACATGCAGTTCGGCAACCCCACGCGGCTCTACGACTCGCTGATCTTCAGTCTCGACGAACTGCTGCCGATCGAAGGCCGCAAGGTGATCCTGTCGTTCACCGACGGCGCCGACACCGCGAGCCGCAGCAGCATGGGCGAGGTGCTGCGCCGGGCCCGCGAGGAAGAAGTGATGGTCTACGGCATCGGGCTCGAGTCGGTGATGCTGAACATCCGGACACGGCCGGACGGCGCGCTGCGCAAGCTCGCGGCAGAGACCGGCGGCGGCTACTTCGAGCTGAAGAACGCCGACGACCTCGGCCCGACGTTCACGCGCGTCGCCCAGGAGCTCCACAGCCAGTACCTGCTCGGCTTCGAACCGCAGACCGACGGCAAGGTGCACAAGATCGAGGTGCGCGTGAACCGTCCGGGTCTCGTCGCCCGCGGTCGCAGGACATACCAGGCCCCGAAGAGCTGACGGCCGGCTCACGCAGCCGCCAGCCTTCGTTGCGTGCGCGCCGTGGACGCCGTTACTGCGGCTCCCGGGGAGCGTCGCTCAGCGTCACCGGCGCATCGAACCGCACGCGCAGGACCGTGCCCGCGTCGAGGTTCACGTTGGTGCCCGGCGTGGCGAGCACCGCGCCGCCGCCCCCGATGAGGATGCCGGCCATCGCGCCCTTGAACCCGCCGAGGATGCCGCCGATGATCGCGCCGGCCGCGGCGCCGGTCGTCATCTTCCCGACCTCGCCTCTCATGCCCTCGCCTTCGAGCGCCTGCGTCACCGAGGCGCGGATGCGGTACGTACGGCCCTCCACCGTCATCTGGTCGAACGAGAGCGTCAGACTGCCGCGACGGTCGGTGCGCGTGGCGCGGTCCACTGCGCTCACGACCCCTCGCAGCACCGACCCGGCAGGCACGAGCAGCTCGTTGCCCTGATACAGGTCCACGAGCGTCGTCGCCTCGAATCGATCCTCGACCTCGGCCGTGCTGGAGGAGAGGGGCGTCTGGAGGCGTGCGTCGAGTTCCTGGCCAACGGAGATCTGGCCGCTGCGCGCAGCTGGCGGCGCTTCCCGGAGCGACGTGCCCGACACTTCGCGCTCGAGCGTGCGCAGTCGCTCCCGCACCGCCGCGAGTTCCGACGGCGGCAGGCTGTTCTCCCGGCGCAACCGCACCCGCAGGTACGCCACATCGTCGCGCACGAGATCGAGGTCGCGCGCGAGACGCGACGCACGGGCCGCATCGGTCCCGCGCAACGAGTCGATGCGCTCGCTGATGGCGGTCACCTGCGACTGGAGGTCGTCGAGGTCAGCCTGCGCGCTCGTTCCCTGCGCCAGCACGAGTGTCGGCAGCAGCAGCGCCAGCGCCGCGGCTCGCAGCGCACGTCCCATCACGGTCATGAAATTCTCCCCTCGGACTCGGCCTTCGTCAGTGGGCCTTCGGCCGTCGTGTGCCTGTCTTGCGGCCCTGGTATCGCCTGAACCTGCAGGGTGCCGGCCTTCGTGCCATTCCGAAACACAAACACCCGGGTAACCGTCAGGCTACCCGAGTGTCAGACGTCGCGCCACGCGCTGCGGACGAGCGAATGGGGAAATCTAGCTACGGCTGAGCAATCGCGAGAGCCATTCGACGCGCGTCAGGTCGTTGTAGATGACCGTGACCATCAGCAGCATCAGGACGGCAAACCCCGCCATCAGCATCCGTTCCTTGACGCGCATGCTGAAGTCGCGGCGGGCGATGCCCTCGATCGCCAGGATGGCGATGTGGCCGCCATCGAGGATGGGGATCGGCAGCAGGTTCAGCAGGCCCAGGTTGAGGCTCACCATGGCCATGGTGCCGAACAGCGCAGCCCAGCCGACCGCGGCGGCGCCACCCGCGACTTCCGCGATGCCGAGCGGCCCCATCAGCTGGCGCGGCGACGTGTCGGCCGTGAAGAACCCGACCAGCATCTCGCCGATCATGGTCGTCCACTCCCAGTTCTGGCGGACGCTCATGCCGATGGCCTGGACGAACCCTGGCTGGATGGTGACCGTCTCGAACGGGCTCAGGTGCACGCCGAGGCGGCCGACGCCGCCCGTGTCGCGCGGCGTCGCCGTGATCTCCAGCTGCTGGCCGTCACGCAGGATGCCGAGCGCGACGGGCTGGCCGGCGCGCTTGCGGATCTCGCCGATCATCTGCTCGAGGGTGAACCCGGTCGTGGTGGTGCCGTTGAACGACACGATCACGTCCCTGGCCTTCAGGCCCGCCTCTTCCGCCGCGCTGTTGGGCAGCACC
>JAEYZV010000526.1 GCA_023427865.1 Acidobacteriota bacterium | reverse complement strand
ACGTACCGGTCATACACGAGGTCGGGCCTGAAGTCCGCGATCGCCTTGGAGATCGCGAGGTAGCCCGGCACGTTGTACCCGATTTCGGCGAGCTCGTATGCCGCGCCCGGCAGCATCCGACGCACCTTCGCCCACCGCTGCTGCTTGGGGGTGGCGACGTTGGTCGTCTCGCCGATCAGTGAAAGCAGCCGCACCTCGTGACCCAGCGAGCGGAACGCCTTCACCATCTCGGCGACGTGGATGCCCTCGGCGCCATCTCCGAGGGTCCGATGGTGGTACAGGATCTTCATGGCCGTCCTTCTCCGGTGGCACAGGCCACGAGCAGGGCCGCCTCGTCGGCCACGGTGTCTCTGATGTCGGGGCGCACGATGGCGTCCCGCACCTGGGATTCGTTGTCGAGCACGTAGGCGATCCTCGCTGCGAGGTCGTCGGCATCGGCCGGCGCGAAGGTGACGACGCTGGGGGGGCGCGTGCCGTTCTCGCTGGCCACCACTGGTATGCCAAGCGCCAGGGCCTCGAGCACTGACGAGCACACGCCGTCCTTCGGAGGAGTGCGCACGTACATGCGCGATCGCGTCATGATCGTCAGGAACTGATCGTGCGGCTGGTCGCCCGCCAGCAGCACGTGCTGGTCGAGCCCGAGCCGTGCAATCTGTTCTCGCACGGGCTCCGAGTCCTTGTCCGATCCCATGATCACCAGCCCGAGGCTTGGGCGATGCTTCACGAGCCGATCGACGGCATCGACGAGCGCGGGGATGAAGAACTCGGAGCGGAAGAACACGTACGAGCAGATCACCGGATCGTGCGCGGCGAAGAACGCCTCGATGGCCGCCGGCAACTCGACGCGCTCGAACTCGAGATACTGGCGCGAGAACGCGGGAATGGCGGTGATCTTCGCTGGGCGCACCCCGTAGCCGACGATCCGCTGTTTGACGACGTCGCTGTTGCAGATGATGTGCGACGACAGCGCGAATACCAGCCAGTAGCCGGGCGCGAAGAGCCGGCTGCGTTCCTGCGGGAAGTACTTCTGGAGAGGACCGGCGTGGAACGTGATCACCGCCCGACGCCCGCCGAGCAGCTGAAGCAGCAGCGCAAGGATGGTGAGCACCAGGCCCTTGGGCGAGTCGCCATTCAGGTGCGCATGGATCAGGTAACCCCGACGCACGAACCGCCAGACCTTGGCCGCGTAATCCGACCCTCCCTGGACGTCCACGTAGTCCGGGCTCTTCACGCGCCGGTTCGCGCCCATGTTGAGGACATCGCAGACGTGGCCATCCCGTTGGAGATGACGCCGGACGTGTTCGACGCGGACGCCCCAGCCGGCGCGCGGCGGGGGATACGACGTGATCTGAAGTATGCGGGCGATGGGCATTCAGCGGAGAACGTGAACCTGGGCGGGCGCCATTGCCGCTCCGGCGGGCGCGAGGACGATATCGGCAGGTGCCGAGGAAGTGTACAGTGAGCGGCCGTCCCGCACGAGGCGGGAACCGCCGACGATCAACGCTGATACGACCGTGCCATCGGGATCGAGCAGCGCAGCGGCACAGCGCCCGTCGGTCTCCAGCGGGGCAGTTGCGGCACCCTGCGGCCAGGCCGCGAGCAACGCCCGACCGTCTGGCCAGGTCACGCGCACACCGGCGCCCTCGGTCTCCCACCGCACTTCGCTGTCGGGCGAGGACGCGGTGAGCAACGTCGCGAGCACGGCCGGTGCCGTTCGACGCGTCCGGGCGCGGAGCACCGCGCCAGGCACCTTCTGCTCGTAACGTGTCGCGATCCAGCCGCCCTCGGGTGCGGCGGCCCCTGAGGTGACGGTGCATTCGGCGTCGTGCTCGACGACGTCCACGCGCAGGGCCGCACCAGCCTCCAGTGCCGTGACGGCGCCAGACGCATGCGGGATCACCTCCCCCGGCGCGAAATGGAAGTAGCGGTCGAGCACGTGTTCACCGGTACCGTCGATCCAGTCGAGGATCAGCCATGCGTCGGGTCGCGCCCAGAGCAGCGCGCGCGTGTGCGACACGGGCGAGGGGCCGTGCCGGTAGGCATCGTGTTCGCCCTCCACGTACGTGAACGCGCCGCCCTCGAAGCCTCGCGTCCGCCGTGCGGTGGCGCCGTGAGACCACTTGAGCCGGCCGCGATATCGCGCCTGCGACTGGTCGTCCACGACGAGCGCATTGTGCGCGTGCGTGTCGCGGAAGTAGCGGTGCCACTCCACCGGGCCGTTGTAGGTGAGGAACCCGGGATCGACGAGTCGGGGGCGGCCGGCGACGGTGAGCTCGAACGCGAGCAGGTCGGCGTGACCGTGGGCGGCCGAGACCGCATCGTCCTCGGGCACACCATGTGCGATGTCGCCCACGTCGAACAACAGCCAGTGGCTGCGCGCCGGGTCCCGCATCACGACGTAGCCGGAAGCATCGAGTGCCTGCAGCGTCGGCGCCGGCTGCCTGGCCGGCTGCGGCCATGGCCGCGTGCCAGCGATCCAACGTGCGTCCGGGGGGCAGTGGCCGGCGGCGGCCGACAGCCCCGAATCGGCAAGGACGGCCGCGCCGACGGCCTGGTAGCTCCGGAAGTCCCAGAGATGCGCCTGGTCGAGTGACAGGGCCTTGCCCTCGTCGGCGTCGCCGACCATCGGGACCTGGCCGTCCGGCCGCGTGATCGCTGCCGAGAACCGCCACGCCGCGGCGAGTCGTTCGTCGACGGCGGCGGGCACCGGCTGGCCGTGCGTGCGGGCGATGAGCAGCGACTGCAGGTAGAACCCCAGCGTGAAGTGGTGGTAGCCGAAAGCCTGCTCCACGGTGCCGCCGTCGGCGTGCAGTTGCTGGCCGACCTGGTCACACATGATCTGCCAGCCCGTGTCGCGCCGCCGGCGCGCGCGCCGCAGGGACGGCACGAGTGCGCCGATCGCGTGCAGCGCCGTCGCTTCGCCGATCAGGTGGTTGTAGGGGCTGAAGTAGAACGAGAGGTGCGAGGCGAGATAGGTCGCGTGATGGTGCAGGGCACGTCGCAGGCGTCGCCGGCGCGCATCGGAGAAGACCGGCGCATCGTCGACGAGCGCGGCCGTCCAGAGCCAGGCCAGGCTGCGCACGGCGAGTTCCAGCGCGCTCGCCCAGTTGATGCCCACCTTGTACGGATTGGCGTCGATCCACTGATCGATCCAGGCGAGTGCCAGTTCCGCATGACGCGGGTCGCCGGTGACGCGCCACGCCTTGCCCAGGGTCGGCAGGAACTGGTGCCGATTCAGTTCCCAGACGAACTTGACGTCTCCGTGCCCGACGTTGCCGGAGAAGATGTCGACCTTCGTGTGGAAGACCATCGGCCACGGCCTGCCGGTGACCGGGTCCGACGTCCAGAGGATCCGGTCCGGCGGGAGCTGGAACGTCGCCCCGAAGAACGAGAACTCGCCCCGCGCCAGGGCGTCGGCCTCCGCGATCAAGCCGCGCACGTAGTCGGCGTCGGCCCGAAGGGCGCCTGTCACCTGAGGGAGATCCGGTCCGGGAAAGAACGGATACGCGAAATGCGGCGCGTCCTCGGTAAGGAGTTCGGGCTCCGGGTCGATATCAAGAAGGAAACGGTATTTCTGCTCCTCCGTGACGCGGCTCGCCAGTGCGGTGGTGCGGGCCAGCAGTTCGCGGGGCGACATGCGAATGAGCTTCGAAATGACGTGGGTAGACATCGATGGTGGCGTGCGGGCGGACCTGCCGGCCACTCCATCCTACGGTAGACGGCTGCTGCGGACCATGCGGGGCCATACGCGATCTGCGCCCGAGGCCTCCCACGACCGCCCGCATGGTCGCCGGCCCTGGCGGCTGCGGGCGTCGCTCGGACGCCGGTGGTAGCATGCGGCATTCGCATCAGGGGGGTGCAGTGAATTTCACGCATCCGACGAGCCGGCTGGTGGGCGGGGGCGTGATCCTCATCGCGGCCAAGGCGGTGTTCGTCGTCAGCGGGTACGTGATGTACTCCGGGCTGGCACGCCTGCTCCCGGCAGCCGACTTCGGCGTCTATCTCGTGGTCAACGGCTCGGTGGCGGTGCTGAACGCCCTGTTCATCACCGGCACCATCCAGACCGTCTCGCGGTTCATCAGCAGCCGATCGCCAGCGGACGCCGGCGTCGTCGTGTCGGCGATGGTCCGCCTGCAGGCGGCGCTGGCGGCGGTCGTTTGTGGCGCATTCGTGCTCGGGGCTCCGGTCCTCGCCTCATGGCTCGGCGACCGTTCGCTCGTCCCCCTGTTGCGGGTGGCCGCCATCATTCCCGCGGCATACGCGTTCTACGCGATCTACATCGGCTGCCTGAACGGGCTGCGACGGTTCGTTGCCCAGGCTTCGTTCGACATGGCGTTCTCCGTTCTCAAGGTGAGCGCCGTGCTCGGTCTCGTCGCGCTGGGGTTCGGCGTGCTCGGTGCCGTCAGCGGCTTTGCGGCCGCCGCAGTCCTCATCTGCACCGCTGCGATGCTGTACGTGAGGCCCGCCGCCGCAGCGGCAGGGGCAGTCACCGCAACGGTCCTGTTCCGTTACGAGGCCGCGGTGATGGCCTACCAGGCGGTGACGAACCTCACGATGCAGCTCGACGTGTTGATGCTGAAGGGGCTGATGCCCGCAGCCGTGGCCAACGCGTCAGTGGCGCAGCTGGGCGCGGCCGCCAAGCTCGCGCAGATTCCCCAGAGTCTGCTCGTTGCACTGAACTTCCTCGTGTTCCCGCTGATTGCCAAGGCCCACGGTGACGCCGATCGCGAGGCGGCCGGCCTGTACGTACGCGCAGCGTTGCGGGTGTGCCTGGTGCTCGTGCTCGGGGCCGCCGCCGTGCTCGTGAGCGGGACCGGAGAAGTGATGGCCCTCGTGTATGGCCGCGCGTATGCGACGGCCGGGCCCCTGCTCGCGACGCCTTGCTGGGGCTACGCTGCGCTCGCGATTCTCGGCATCCTGCTGACCGTCCTCAATGGCGCCGGACGGCCGATGGGGTCGCTGGCGCTGATGGCGGCGACCATCGTGGCGCAGGCGAGCCTGAACCTGTGGCTGATCCCGGCATGGGGTGCGTCTGGCGCCGCGGTAGCGACCACGGTCGGGATGACGGCGGGCATGCTCGTGGCCGTTCTCGCCGTGTCGCGCGCGTTCGGGGCCGTGCTCGACATCCGCACGGTCGTGCGCACCGCCCTTGCGGCGGCCATCACGATCGTCGTCGGTCGGGCGATTGCTGCAACGGGGGTGTGGATCGTGTTCGAGGCCGCCGGGTTGGGCGTGCTCTACCTGCTCCTGCTCGCCGTGCTCGGCGAACTGCGACGCGGCATGCTGATCCCGGCCGGTCCACCGAGCAAGACGGCGGCGGCCCTGCCATGACGGACGCGCGAGGACGGAGGCGCGTGCTGGGAGTGACGTCGTCGTTCCCGGTGGAGGGGGCGCCAGGCGCGTCGACGTTCCTCGGGGACTGGGCGCGCGAACTCGGCGCATTGGGGAATGACGTCCACGTGCTCGCGCCGGCGGCAGGGCGCCGCCGCGGCAGTCTCGAGCGTCGGCGGCACTACACCGTCGAGACGTTCGGCTACGCCCGCCCGAAGGCCTGGCAGTCGCTCGCGTACGGCAGCGGCATGTTCGACAACATGCGCCGCAACCCGCTGGCGGCGTTGCTGGCCGTACCGCTGCTCGCGCGCATGGTGGGTCTGGTGCGCGGACGCGCGGTCGGGGCCGACCTGGTCCACGCACATTGGCTGGTGCCGTCCGGACTTGCCGCCGCACTGGCATGCCACGGTGCGTCGATACCTCTGGTAGTCACAGTGCACTCGACGGACCTGCACCTGCTCAAGCGACTGCCCTTCGGTCGCGACGTCGCCCGGTTCATCGCCGCGCGCGCGAGCGCCCTTCACTTCGTCGCGCCGTACCTCGAGCGGAGTTTCCGCGAGTGGCTGAGCAACGATCCCTTGTCGGTGCCACGCACCTACGTCGTGCCGATGGGGTTCGGTGAGGGGTTCACCGCGGCGCCGCTCTCGGCGATCCCGCGCCTGGGATTTCTCGGGCGCCTGGTGCCGATCAAGGGCGTCGACGCCCTGCTGCATGCCTGTGCGAGCGTGGGCATCACCGACGTCACCATCGCGGGTGACGGCTGCGAGCGCGACGCGCTGCACGCCACGGCCAGGCGGCTCGGCGTGCCGGCGTGCTTCCTCGGACGTCTCGATGGCGCGCAGCGATCGGCGTTCTTCCGGGACATCGACGTCGTCGTGTTCCCGTCGAGACGTTACCGGCAGGGCCGAACCGAAGGCACGCCGGTGGCGGTGCTCGAAGCATTGCGCTCGGGGCGCATCGTCGTGGCATCGGAGACCGGCGGCATCGGCGACGTGATTACGGATGGCGTCAACGGGTTCCTCGTTCCGCCCGATGACACGCCGGCGCTGGCATCGCGGTTGCGCGATGTGGTGTCGGAGTGGCACCGGTATCGTGCCATCGGTCGTGCGGCACCGGCCAGCGTGGCGCATCTGAGTGCCGCGCGCGTCGCCGCCGTGCACGACCGCATCTACACCCTGTGCGGCCAGTGGCAGCCGCACGCGCGTCTCGAAGTCGCCGCGGGCGGGTTCCCGTCGTGAGAGTACGGCTGCTCTCCAAGCCTGTCGCGCCTCCCTGGAACGACGCCAGCAAGAACCTGGCGCGCACGCTGCTCACGCACGCGCGGACGCACGAGTATCGCTTCTGGGGGAGTACCGCCAGCGCCGCACTGGCCTCGTCGCGCGTGCACTGCGAGGCGATCTACCCCGACGGTGGCGCCTTCGAACCCGGACTGCGGCAGAACCTGCGCCCGCTGGCCAGCCTGCTGGCGCCCGATCGGCGCATCGACGTGTATCACTACCTCTTCACCCCGAACCCGCGGACGAGCCACGTGCTGCGGGTGCTTGCCGCGCTGAAGCGCAAACGCAGCGTGCACACACTGTGCAGCGCGCCGAGGGACCGGCGGCATGCCCGGCTGCTCTTCAGCGACGCCGTGGTGGCGATGTGCGCGGCGACGGCGCGTGAGCTGGCCGCACAGGGCGTGCCACGCGTCGAGGTGATCCGCCCGGGTGTCGAGGACCTCCCGGTCTCTGACGCAAGGACTCGGGCGGCCAGGGCCGATCTGCAGGCGGACGAGCGCCCGCTCGTGACGTTCTCGGGCGACTACGAGTATTCGCGCGCCCACGACGTGATCCTCGACGCCGCCCCGCACTGGATCGCGGCCGTGCCGGACCTGCTCGTCGCCTTCGCCTGCCGGCACAAGACCCCGGCGGCCCGCGCCATCGAGGCGTCCGTGGCAGCGCGGATCGCGCGCGAAGGACTTGCGTCGCACGTCGTCCTTCGCGGCGACGTGCCCGACATGCGGGCGCTCCTCGCCGCGTCGGACGTCGTGGTGTTTCCGGTGCAGTCGCTGCACCACAAGATGGACGTGCCGCTCACGCTGCTGGAGGCCATGCTGCTCGGCCGACCGGTGGTCGTGAGCGATCTCCCTCCACTGAGGGAACTGGAGCCCGATCGCACCGGCGCCTCGGTGCCGCCAGGCGATTCGCTGGCCCTTGCGCACGCGGTCGGGACGCTGCTCGCCAGCAGCGACCGCCGCGCCGAGGCGGGCGAGGCTGGCCGCCGGCTCGTACTCGATCGCTTCAGTGCCGAAGAGATGGCGTGTTCTTACGAATCACTGTACGAGAGACTGTGATGTCGACACGAGTACGTGGCGCAGATCCCAGCGACTACTACGACAAGTTCAGCCAGCACTACGACGCCCGGCGGCACGAGGGGTACCACGCGCTCATCGACGATCTGGAGGCGTCGTTCGTGGCGGCAGAGGTCGGCGGCTGGTGTCTCGAGGCCGGGTGTGGGACCGGGCTGATCCTCTCGCGGCTCGCCGGGTCCTACCAGCGGGTGGTCGGCGTCGATCTCTCGGCGGGGATGCTGGCACACGCCGGGCGCCGCGGACATCGTGTCGCCCAGGGGAGCGTGAACGCCATCCCGTTCGCCAGCGCGTCGTTCGATACGGTGTGCTCGTTCAAGGTACTCGCACACGTCGCAGACATCCGCGGTGCCGTGGAGGAACTGGCCCGCGTCGTCAGGCCGGGCGGCAGACTGGTGCTCGAGTTCTACAACCGGCGCAGCCTTCGCGGGCTTCGCTGGCGCGTGAAGATGCTGGTCGGCGGCGAACGCACCGGCGCCGGGACCGCCGAAACGGACCTCTTCACCAGGTACGACGACCTCGCCTCGATTGCCCGCTACCTGCCGGATGGCGTGTCGATCGAGGCGGTCCGCGGCTGCATCGTCTTCGCACCCGCTGCGCTGTGTTTCAGGGTGCCGCTGGTGGGGCAGATCCTCACGCGACTCGAGCGCATGGCGTCCGCGTCGTTCCTCGCGCGGTACGCTGGATTCGTCACGGTGGTGCTCCGCAAGGCGTGACGACGGGTCACGGCGCCACCCGGGCCAGCCGCCCGATCGCGCCGTGCAGCGCCGGGTCACGCACGGCCTCCCTCAGAAAAGCGTGCAGGCGCTGGCGATCCTGACCGGCACCGGCTAGTCGGAAGAGGCCTCGCGAGATGTAGGCGCGCAGTTCGGCGGATCGTGACGCCTCGAAGAGGCGCACCAGGTACTCGGCATGCCGGGCGTCGCGCGTTTCCACGAGGACGCGTACCCGCTCGACGTCCGGCAGCGCGGGTGCGTGGCACTCCCGTTGCGCCAGACGGTGCCCGAGCGTCGGGTCCATCTGATAACCGGCGAGGATCGCCGCCGCTCGGACGCGCGGGCTGCCGTCGTGCTCGACCAAGTGTTCCAATCGCTGAGCGGCGTATGCGGGTGGCGCATGCACCAGCAGCCGGGCCGCGGCGGCTCGCATCCATGGTTCTGCGGCTGCCAGGGCGGCATCGAGCGAGCCGCCAGGGGCCGGCGCCGTAGGGCGAACCGCCGCGAACGCCATGCCGGTCGGGCCAGTGATCGCGAGCGCCTCGAGGGCCGCGGCGCGGATCCTCGAGGAAGGCGAGGCCATGCTCCGTTCCATCAGGTCGCGCCTGGTGCGGCAACGGGCGAGCGCGCGCAGCCGCGGTATCTCGATGGCTTCGATGCTGTGCACTGCGTCATCCGTCGAGACGGCGGCACAGACCCAGGACGGCAGTTGATCCGTGCCTTCGAGCGCCGACAGGGCGGACGCGCGGCACGGGAGATCGCTGGCGCCGGCGAGCAGTCGCTCGAGTTCGACGTCGACGGGATGATCGGCCGCGAGACGTTGCGCGGTATCGACGAGTGCGAGACAGCGGGCGACAGGAGCAAGTCGACTGGCCCGGGTGGTCTCGCGCGACGCTTCCCGCAACCAGTGCCGCCCCTCGCCCGCCAGCCAGGCGGCCCAGGCACGACCGCGGCCCTCATCGCGCTCGACGGCCTCGTCCAGTAGGTTGTTCACCTCGGCAGGGTCGGTGCGCAGGTCGTATCGCTCCTCCTCACCGGTCCGCGTGTCCACGATCCACTTCTGCCAGTCGCGGACGACCATGATCCGGTCGTTGACCGTCTCGGCGAAGATCCAGCGGCCGGGCTCCGGAGCGGAAAGCAGGCTTCGGCCCTGGAACTCGATCGGCACCGGCACCGCGAAGGCGTCGAGGACCGTCGGTGCGATGTCGATGTTGGCGACCGGCACGTCCACGACATCGTCGGGCACCAACGGACCCGCGAGCATCAGCGGCACACCGATGACTTCCTCGTAGGCGCTGTGGCCGTGCAGCGTCGCGCCGTGCTCACCGAACTCCTCGCCGTGATCGGACCCGAAGATGACGAGGCGCGAGGCAGAAGGGCCCAGCACCTCCAGGGTCTCAGCGAACTGCAGATCCATCCAGCGCACTTCACCGCGATAACGGGCCCGTGACCCCGCCGCACTGGCCAGTGCCGGCGGTGGCGAATAGGGCGCATGCGGCGTGTAGGCGTGCACCCACAGGAAGTCGGGTGCCTCCCTGACGCGCGACAGTACGCGTCGGAGCGCGGCCGGCAGTTCCGCGTCCTGATGGTAGAACTCCACGTCCACGAAGTTGTAGCGCTCCATGTTCACGTAGATGCGCAGGTCGACCGGCAGCACGGCGACGGCACGCCTGCCGTGGTCGCGCAGGACGGTGATCAGGTTCTCGTCCGGCCAGACACCGTCGTCCTGATGTTTGTAGCGACCATGGAACATGGCCCACACCGAGTGCCTCGTCGCAGCGTACTGGGCGTAGGCACGGCTGAAGCGCCGGCCGCGTGCGAAGTACGCATCGACGTGCGGCGTGGTCCCGGTATGGCGGCTGTAGAGGCCGACGGCATCCCGCCGAAGCGTATCGGCCGTATAGAGGAGCACCTGTCCCACGCGCGAACCGGCGCTCTCCCGCGGTGGCGCCGGTACGTCGTCCGCCGGCGGAACGACGTCGAGGCTCGACAGGCGTGCCGTCAGGTCGTGCCGGTCGAGCGCCGGGACGTTCGACAGCAGGCGTGAGGCGAAGACGGTCCCCGTTCGCACCCGCCACGTCGTCGTGCTGGTGCGTAAGGACACGCCGACCCAAATACAGATCGCGCCGACCGCGAGCACAGCCGGGAGGGTCCGCCATGCGGCGCGGAACGCCCCGGGCCGCTGACGCGCGATACCGAACACACCGAGATGGAGGAGGGTGACCGTCGCCCCGGCGAGCACGGCGTGCATCTCCGGATACCAGGGGACCTGCCAGTGCGTGTCGATAGCGAAAGACACGCCGGCTGCTGCCAGCAGCATCGCCACCAGCCACGGGCGGTCAGGCCTGCGCTCGGTCGCGTCCAGGCGCTCGATGAGCCACGTGGCCGCTAGGCAGAGCAGCGCAACGGCAACCACGAGCGCCACGAAGGTGACCCAGGGCCCGTAGGTCGCCAGTGCCGTGCCCCGGTATCGCGTTCCGGCGAAGGGAATGCGCGCGAGCAGCAGCAGCACCGGCGCGGCGAGGACCGACCCCAGGAGTGACGGCGCCACCCGACGCAGCCGCGGAGGGAAGGCGCGCGTGATCCGGTGCAACGCCCCAAGGGCACCGCACTGCAGCGCGGCCAGCGCAACCATCGCAACCGTGACGAGCCCGAACGCCAACAGGATGGCGGCAATCGCGGCGCGAGCCGTGGATGGGTGCCACGGCCTGGCCGCGACGCCGTAGCCGACATCCAGCGCAGCGACAATCGGCAGGCAGAGGAGAGCCGAACCGGTGACGCGCTGCGTCCAGGGTGCGTCAGCCATGGCCCTGGTCTAGGGCTCGAGCCTCAGGTTCGCCGGAGTCTTGGGAGGCGGTGCGCCTTCCTTGGGATGCGGTGCGCCGCTGCCGCGCGGGACGAACTCGAGGGTGAACTGGCTATTGTCGTCTGTCTCGTACGCATCCAGCCGCGGCGAGTACGTCTTCACCTCGATGATTTGAGCCGACGGCACGAATCGAAGAATGCGCAGCCATCCGTTGCCGCCGCTAGTACGGTCCTGATAATTCGACAGCAG
>JAEYZV010000496.1 GCA_023427865.1 Acidobacteriota bacterium | reverse complement strand
GCGCGCATGCACTGGCCGAACCTCGACATGCTGACGCGCGACGACGAGGTGAAGTTCGTCATCGCCGATCGTGCCGACTTCGACTATGCGCGGGACGTTGTGGTGAAGTACGACCTTCCGTCCCGATGCGCAGCCGTGCACTTCTCCCCGGCCTGGGGGCTCGTGGCGCCGGCCGACCTCGCGGCGTGGATCCTCGAGGCGCGCCTGCCGGTGCGGCTGCAGCTGCAGCAGCACAAGTACATCTGGGGAGCCACCACACGACGCGTATGACGAGTGCACGTCCTGCGATCCTCCTGCTCAGCGGCGGGCTCGACTCGTACACCGCCGGCGCGATCGCCCGCGCGGAAGGGTTCGAGCTGTACGCCCTGACCGTGCGCTACGGGCAGGTGCACGTCCAGGAGATCGAGGCGGCGCGGCGCGTGGCGCGCGCGCTCGACGTCGCGCGGCACGTCGAGCTCGACCTGGACCTTCGCGACATCGCGAGGTCCGCGCTCACGGGCGCCGGAGAGGTGCCGCTCGATCGCGACATCGCGACCGAGCACGACATCCCCACCACGTACGTCCCCGCGCGCAACACGATCTTTCTCTCGCTCGCGCTCGCGTGGGCCGAGACCGTGGGCGCTGCCGACCTCGTGATCGGCGTCAATGCGCTCGATTACTCCGGCTATCCCGATTGCCGTCCCGAGTACATCGCCGCGTTCGAGCACCTCGGCCGGCTGGCGACGGCCGCCGGTGTGTCCGGCACGCCGCTGCGCATCCACGCGCCGCTGCAGCACCTGTCGAAAGCCGACATCATCCGTCGCGGCGTCGCGCTCGGGCTCGACTACGGGCTCACGCACTCCTGCTACGCACCGACGCCGGACGGACGCCCGTGCGGTCGCTGTGACTCGTGCCAGCTGCGTGCCCGCGGCTTCGCCGAGGCCGGCGTGGACGACCCGGCCCTCCCACGCCCATGACCACACCGACCGTGAACACGACGTTTGCCGTCACCGACGCCGACATCGCCTCCGCGTTCCCCGTCATGCGCCACCTGCGGCCGCACCTCGTCGAGGGGACGTTCGTCGAGACCGTGCGCGCGGCCGAGCGGCGCGGTCTGCAGCTCGTGCTGCACCGGCACGGCGATCGTGTGGTGGCCGTCGCCGGCTTCAGGCTCCTCGATCAACTGAAGGGGGGGCTCGTGCTGTACGTCGACGACCTCGTGACCGACGAGGGCGAGCGCTCGAAGGGCTACGGCGATGCGCTGCTGCACTGGCTGATCGACCATGCGCGGGCGCAGGGCTGCAAGGCGTTCGAGCTCGACTCCGGCGTCCAGCGGCACGGCGCGCATCGCTTCTACCTGCGCCACCGGATGCGCATCAGCGCCTACCACTTCGTCCTGGACCTGTGACGCAGAGGAAGGGGATGCGGGTGAGCGACGAAGGCCGCAAGGATCGCACGTGACCATTCGCCTCTACTACGACGACCCGGCGCTGCTGTCCTTCGACGCGACCGTAATCGCGTGCGAGCCCGACTCGGGCGGCTTTCGCGTGGCGCTCGACCGATCCGCGTTCTACCCGACGTCGGGCGGACAGCAGCACGATCTCGGGCAGCTGCAGGTGGCCGGGCAGGGCGTGCCGGTCACCGATGTCGTCGCCGACGACCGTGACGTCGTGTGGCATGCGGTGCCGGTGTCTGTCGACGTGGGCAGCCGCGTGTCCGGAACGATCGACGCAGGCCGGCGACGCGACTTCCGGCAGCAGCACTCCGGGCAGCACGTGCTGTCGGCGTCCTTCGACCATCTCCTGGACGCACGTACCGAGAGCGTGCACCTCGGAGTCGACGCGTGCACGCTCGACCTGCATCGCGAGGTGTCGCTCGAGGAGTGCCGGCGATCGGAGGACCACGCGAACGCCGTCATCTGGGAGGATCGTCCAGTCGCCATCCGTTACGCCGATGCGGAGGACCTCGCGTCGGAGCCGCGCCTGCGCAAGGCGACGGGACGCAGCGGCCGCATCCGCCTCATCGACATCGACGGGCACGATCTCTCCGCATGTGGCGGCACGCACGTCAGCCGCACCGGCGAGATCGGGATCGTGGTCATCCGGTCCACGGAGCGGTTCCGCGGGGGCACGCGCGTGACGTTCCTGTGCGGCCGGCGCGCGCTCGCAGACTACAGGTCACTGCGGTCGGGCGTGGACGAGGCGGCGCGGTTGCTCTCGGTCGCGGTCGACAACGTTGGCACGGCGGTGGGGCGGTTGCGCGACGAGCTGAAGCAGGAACAGCGCAAGGGGCGCGAACTCGCCGATCGGCTCATCGCGACCGAGGCCGACGCCCTCGCCGCGCGCCTGCCCTCGTCTGGCGTCCTGGTGGCGCTGTTGCCGGATGCGGACGCACAGGCGCTGCGACAGTCGGCTTCGCGGCTCGTGGCGATCGACGGCCGCGTCGTCGCGCTCCTTGGCGGCGCGTCGTCGCCGCATGCGTTGGTGATCGCGCGCAGTGCCGACCGCACCGACGTGGACGCGGGCGCGCTCGTGCGGCACGTGTGCGCGACGTACGGTGGCAAGGGTGGCGGGCGCCCCGACCTGGCGCAGGCTGGCGGCGTGGCGGTCGGCGTCGAGCAGCTGCGGGACATCGTCGGAGGTTAGCTGCCACGTCGAAGAGCGGTGCCGGGACCCTCGGGCAAGGCCCCACGGCTACGAAT
>JAEYZV010000460.1 GCA_023427865.1 Acidobacteriota bacterium | reverse complement strand
GAAAATCACGGTCCACGCGGACGCCGCTGCACTCGGCGCCGCGGCAGCAGCAGAAGTGGCGCATGGGATTGGCGAGGCCGTCCAGGCTCGCGGCCGCGCACGCATCATCGTCGCGACGGGTGCGTCGCAGTTCGCCTTCCTCGACGCCCTCGTCGCCCGCACGGACGTGCCCTGGGCACAGGTGGATGCCTTCCACCTCGACGAGTACATCGGCCTGCCGCTGAGCCACAAGGCAAGCTTCCGGAAGTACCTGCAGGAGCGGCTGTTCAGCCGCGTCCCGGTGGGCTCCGCGCTGCTGCTCGACGGCGAAGCGGATCCGGCCGCCGTGCTGGCCGCCGCCGGTGCGGCCATCAGCGCCGCGCCGATCGACGTCTGCTGCTGCGGCATCGGCGAGAACGGCCACCTCGCGTTCAACGACCCGCCTGCCGACTTCGAGACCGATCAGCCGTACCTGGTCGTCAACCTGGATGAAGCCTGCCGGCGACAGCAGGTCGGCGAAGGCTGGTTCAACGGCCTCGAGGACGTGCCGACCCAGGCGCTCAGCATGTCGGTGCGCCAGATCCTGAAGAGCCGCCAGATTTTCTGCATGGTGCCCGACGAGCGCAAGGCGGCAGCCGTCAAGGCCGCGCTCGAGGGGCCCGTCACGCCGACGGTGCCCGCGTCGATCCTGCAGACGCACGGCAACATGCGCCTGTTCCTGGATCCCGCGTCCGCGTCGCGGCTGGATCCCGACACGATCGCCTCGCACTCGTAGATCCGTCGTGGCCGACACCCCGCGCAAGATCCCGCATCTGCGGTGGTACATCGCCGTCCTGCTGTGCTTCGCGTCCGAGCTGAACTACCTCGACCGCCAGGCACTCTCCGTCCTCGCGACGCAGATCCAGCAGGACATCGGGTTCACCGACGCGCAGTACGGACAGATCACGTCCGCGTTCCTGGTGAGCTACTCGGTGATGTACCTCGTCAGCGGGCGCATCCTCGACGTGATCGGGACGCGGCGCGGCTACCTGTACTTCGTCACCGCCTGGTCGCTGGCGGCCATGAGCCATGCGCTGGCGCGCACCGTGCCGCACTTCCAGATGGCGCGGTTCGCGCTCGGCGCCGCCGAAGCGGCCGTCATCCCGGGCGGGGTGAAGGCCGCGACCGAGTGGTTCCCGGTGCGCGAGCGCGCGCTCGCCGTCGGCATCTTCAACGCGGGGACGGCCCTCGGCTCGACGCTCGCCGTGCCGGTCATCGGGGCCGTGAGTCTGTACTGGGGTTGGCGCGCGGCCTTCATCGTCTCCGGCGGGCTCGGGTTGCTGTGGCTGCCCCTCTGGTACTGGCTCTACCACAAGCCGGAGGATCACCGCTTCATCACCGCTGAAGAGCGGGCGCTGATCACGGCAGACCGAACGGCGTCGGAAGCAGCCGTGAAGCCGCCGCCGATGAGCGTGCTGCTGCGCATGAAGGCGACATGGGGCTGCGTGGCCGCGCGTGTGCTGACCGACCCCATCTCCTACCTGCTCAATTTCTGGGTCCTGAAGTATCTCGAGGACGTCTACGCGATTCCGCGCACGACGCTGCTCGCCGTCGGCTGGCTCCCCTATGCGGCGCTCGCTACCGGCAACATCGCCTCCGGCGCCATTCCCCGCCATCTCGTGAACTCGTTCGGGTGGACGGTGAACCGCGCCCGCAAGCTGACGACGTTCACGGTGTCGGCCACGGCGCTCGTGCTGTTCCTGTCGCTGGCGCGCATCGACTCGCTCGCGCCGTACGCGGCGGCCGTCGGCCTCGACATCACGACGCTGGCGCTGATCTGCGTCACGCTGGCGATGTTCTGCCATGGCGCCTGGGGCAACGTGATCCTGCCGGCGGAGGTCTTCCCGGCACGTGCGGTCGGTTCGGTGACCGGCCTCGGCGGACTCCTCGGGAGCGTCGCCGGTGTCGTCACGCAGCTGCTGATCGGGCGCGTCGTCGAGGGCGCCGGCTACGCGCCGGTGTTCCTCGTGTGCGCCTCCGCTTACCTGATCGCCTTCTTCCTCGTCGTCGTGCTGATTGGCGAGCTGGGGCGCATCCGCGAGGTCCCCGGTGCCTGAGTACTCCGGGCCCGCCTTCGTCGACCTGCAGGTGAACGGCTTCGCGGGTGTCGACTACAACGCCGCGGGCGTGTCGCCGGAGCAGATTGCGGCGTCGTTCGACGCGATGCAGCGCACGGGTGTCGGGCTGTGCCTGCCGACGATCATCACGTCCACCGCCGAGCACTTCGCCGCCTGCGCCCGCACGGTGCTCGCCACGCGACACGACATCGTCGCGGGCCTGCACATGGAGGGGCCGTACATCTCGCCGCTCGACGGCTTTCGTGGCGCGCACCCGCGCTCCTGCGTCGTCGATGCCGACGTGGACGACTTCCGCCGGCGCCAGGATGCCGCCGACGGGCAGGTACGGTTGCTGACGATCGCACCGGAAGTGCCGGGAGCGATCGCGGTGATCGAGGCGGCCGTCGCCTCGGGCGTGCGTGTCGCGATCGGACACTCCAACGCGAGCACGCGCGAGATCGCCGACGCCGTCAGCGCCGGGGCGACGATGTCGACGCATCTGGGCAACGGCTGCCCGGCCGTCCTGCCACGCCATCCGAACGTGATCTGGGACCAGCTCGCGACCGACACGCTCGTCGCGGGGCTGATCGTCGACGGCCATCACCTGCCGCCGGCAACGGTACGCGCGATGGTGCGCGCCAAGTCGCCGGAGCGCTGCGTGCTCGTCACCGACGCGATGATGGCGGCCGGCGCGGCACCGGGCCGCTACCGACTGGGCGACCTCGAGGTCGTGGCCGACCCGTCGGGACGAGTCGCGGTCCCGGGATCCCCCACCCTGGCCGGTTCCTCACTTACGATACCTGCCGCCGTGGGTTACGCACACGCCTGGGCGTCGCTAGATATTGGGGTCGCCTGGGCGATGGCCTCTACCCAGCCGGCCACTTACCTCGGCGTCGCCCCGCGTGGCCGGACGCGGGTGGTCTGGTCGGACGACTTCGCACGCGTGACGCACGTGGATTTCACGCCGTCGTCCTGAGGCGAACGCCATCAAAACGCTTGTGTCGGGCCGATTGCGCCTGCACCATTGACGTTCCCGGCTCATCCGGCCGATAGACGGTCTGGAGAGCTGCGCAGCGTCGAGTGGCGACAACACGTTCCCAGCGGTGGCTGACGCCCTACGTCGGCGGCGTGATCGCGGCAGGCCTGAGCCTGCTGGTCATCGCTGATCCGCGCGTGAGCGAGCAACCAATCCCCTTCGCGGGCTTGCTCGTGCTGGCGACAGCCATGTCGGCGCTGAAGATCCACGTGCCGGTCACGCGCGGGTGGGCGACGATGTCCACCTCGTTCGCCGCGCTGTTCATCGCGATGCTGACGGTGGGCCTCGGTGGCGCGCTGGTCATCGCGGCGGTTTCGGGCTGGGTCCAGTCGGCCTTCCACAGCAAGACGAAATCGCCGCTCTGGCGGCACCTGTTCAACAGCATGATGCTGGTGGTGTCGGTCGGCGCCGCCGGCCACACGTTCCGGCTGCTCGGCGGACACCTCGGTGACTTCGAGCAGGCGCTGAACATCGGCCCGCTCGTCGGCGCCACGGCCGCGTACTTCCTCGCCAATTCGTTGATCGTCTCGACGGCGGTCGCGCTGTCCACCGGGCAACGGCTCTGGCGCTGCTGGAACGACAACTTCCTCTGGACCGCACCGGGCTACTTCCTGACGGCAGCAGTCGTCTCGCTGTCGGCGCTTGGGCTCAAGTACGGGGAGTGGCCGGTCCTCCTGTTCGTCCTCGTCCCCGTCGGGTTCATCTACCGCTCGTACAAGGTCTACTTCGGGCGGCTGCACGCGGAACAGAAGCGCGTGCAGAAGATGGCCGAGCGCGAGGCCACTGCACGCGAGGATCTCGCCGCCGAGAAGGAACGGCTCGCCGTCACGCTGCGCAGCATCGGTGACGCCGTGATCACCACCGATCTGCAGGGTCGCGTGACGATGCTCAACGTGGTCGCCGAGCAGCTGACGGGACGATCCACCGAGCTGGCGGTCAACAAGGCGATCGACGACGTGCTGTGCCTGTGGGACCCCGAAGGCACCACGGTGCAGGAAGTACCGATCGCGCGCATCCTCGAGACCGGCCGCATGCCGGAATCCGAGGCCAACGCCTCGCTGATCGCGCCCGACGGCACCCGTCTATCGGTGAACCTGACCGGCGCCAAGATGTGCGACGGCGACGGCCAGAAGGTCGGCGTCGTCCTCGTCGTGCACGACATCACCGAGAGCGTGCGCCTCACGCAGGAACGCGTCCGCGCCAGCAAGCTCGAGTCGCTCGGCGTGCTCGCCGGCGGCATCGCCCACCACTTCAACAACGTGCTGACGGCGGTGGTCGGCAACATCGCGCTCGCGCGCAACGACGAGACCCTGTCGCGCGAGACCGCGACGTGGCTCGAGGAGGCCGAGCGCGCCTGCCTGCGCGCACGCACCCTCACCCACCAGCTGCTGACGTTCTCGCGCGGCGGCGATCCGATCAAGCGACCGATGCACATCGGCCCGCTCGTCGACGCCACGGTGCGCTTCGCCGTGAGCGGATCCAACGTCCGCTGCTCGGTCGAGGTCGCGCAGGAGCTGTGGCCGGTGGAGGCCGACGAGGGGCAGATCGAGCAGGTCGTGCACAACATCGTGCTGAACGCCAAGCAGGCGATGCCGCGTGGCGGGCAGGTGCTCGTGACGTGCAGCAACGTGCGCCTCGCGGTGCCCGACGCGCCGGGCGTGCCGGGTGTGCCGCGGCAGTTCGTGCGCATCAGCGTCAAGGACCAGGGCATCGGCATCCCCAGCGAGCACCTCGAACGCATCTTCGACCCGTACTTCACCACCAAGCAGTCGGGCACGGGCCTCGGGCTCGCCGTGTCGCACGCGGTGATCAAGAACCATGGCGGCCTGCTGCGTGCGGAGTCGACCGTCGGCCAGGGCACGGTGTTCGAGATCCTGCTGCCGCGATCGCTGAAGCGGGTCACGCCGACCAGCGCGATGCCGACCGCCGTCATCCCGCACGGCCGCGGCCGCGTGCTCGTGATGGACGACGACCGGTCGATCGCCACCGTGACGGCGTCGATGCTGCGGTCGCTCGGGTACACGCCCGACATCGTCTCGGACGGCGAGATGGCCATCGAGCGCTACCTGCAGGCGTTCGACGCCCTGCAGCGCTACGACGCGGTGGTGATGGACCTGACGGTGCCCGGGGGCATGGGCGGCGCAGAGGCCCTGGCGCACCTGCGCGAGTACGACCCGGCCATCTGTGCGATCGTGATGAGCGGCTACGCCGACACGGGGTTGTTGGCCGACTACCAGCAGGTGGGCTTCTCGGGACGGCTGGCCAAGCCGTTCTCGCTGCGCGACCTCGCCGTGACGCTGCACGACCTGCTCGCCGACGCGCGCCGGCGCGTCCCGCAGGCGTGAGGCAGGGCGCGTTCCCCGAACGCGCCCGCAGCAGGCGTAAGGTAAGGCGCGTCCGCGAACGACGTGAGGTAGGCCACGTTCCGCAGGCGTGAGGTTCGCCGCGTCCCGCAGACGGAGGTAGGGCGCGTTCCCCGAACG
>JAEYZV010000455.1 GCA_023427865.1 Acidobacteriota bacterium | reverse complement strand
GCTTCACGGCGTGCCCGTCACCATCAAGGACTCGTTCGACACGGCGGGCATCGTGACGACGGGTGGCACGTCGGGTCGTAAGGGATTCGTGCCCGCGACCGACGCCACGGTCGTGCAGCGCCTGAAGGCCGCAGGCGCGATCGTGCTCGGCAAGACCAACACGCCCGAGTTGACGCTTGCCTACGAGGCCGACAACCTGATCTACGGCAGGACGCGCAACCCGTACGACCTGTCGCGCGGGACGGGCGGCAGCAGCGGCGGGTCGGCGGCCATCGTGGCGGCCTGCGGGTCGCCACTCGAGGTCGGCAGCGACACGGCCGGCAGCATCCGCTTTCCGGCGCACTGCTGCGGCGTGGCCGGCCTGAAGCCGACGTCGGGCCGCATCCCGCGCAGCGGGCACATCATCGGCTCGGCCGGTCTGCAACAGTGGCTGACGGTCATCGGTCCCATCGCGCGCTATGTCGATGACCTCGAGCTCGCCCTCGGCATCATGGCCGGGCCCGACGGCGTCGATCCCCACATCGTCCCGGTACCGCTTCGCCCGTCAGCTGGCGTCGACCTGCGTGGACTCCGGGCCGCGCGCTTCGTCGACACGGCCGTCGCTCAGGCCACGCCCGACGTGCGTGACGCCGTCACGCGGGCCGCGCGGGCCCTCGCCGGCGCCGGCGTCGATGTGGAAGACACCGCGTTCCCGGCGTTCGAACGCCCCTTCGAGTTCTTCCCGCAGCTGTTCGGCGCCGACGGCGCAGCGGGGCTCGAGGGCTTCCTCGCATTCCTCGGCACCACCGACCTCTCACCCCAGGTGCACGGCGCGTTGGCGCTCATGCGTCCGTACGCGATGTCGAGTGCCGCACTCAACGACCTGATGCTCGCGGTGGACGCGTGGCGGGCGCAGGCACTCGGGTTCGTGCAGCGCTACGACCTCGTCATCTGCCCTGCGGCGGCCGACGTGGCGCCGCTCCCGGTCGAGGACTGGCTGAATCCGGCTGTCTCGTGGAACGCGGGTGTGTTCCCGTACCTCGTGCCGTTCAACTTCACGGGAGCGCCGTCGGTCGTGGTCCGCGTCGCGGCGAACGCGTCCGGACTGCCGATCGGCGTCCAGTGTGTGGCCCAGCCGTGGCGGGAGGACGTCGCGCTCCGTGCGGCGTCGCACCTCGAGTCCGTGCTCGGGGGGTGGCAGCCCCCGCCGCGCTGACACGCTCGGCGGTCGGCTATCATCGTGGCCATCCTCTATTCAATGGACGGCGCCATGGCAGTCGGTCCTCAGCAGCGGCGTGGTGCTGCCACCGCAGGCGGTGACGACACGGATCTGGCCTTCGACACGCCGGTGCGCGTCGATGCGTTCGGCCTCTCGCACGTCGGGCACGTCCGTGCGACCAACGAGGACCACTTCCTCATCGCCCGCATCGGCAGGTACTTCGAGACCCTTGGGACGAGCCTGCCTCCAGGTGCGATACCGGATCGGACCGAGGAGGCGGGGTACGCGCTGATCGTGGCCGACGGCATGGGCGGCCACGCGGCCGGCGAGTATGCGAGCCGGCTCACGATCCGCGAGCTCGTGCGGGTCGCCCTGGCGCTGCCTGACTGGATCGTGCGCCTCGACGAGGACACGGCCGACCAGGCTGCCGAGCGGTCCGAGCAGCGCATCGTCACCGCGCACGAGACGCTGATGGCGGAGGGCCGACGCGATCCGGGCAAGCGCGGCATGGGCACCACGGTCACCGCGGCGCGCAACCTGGGTCGCATGCTGCAGATCGCGCACGTCGGCGACTCGCGGGCGTACCTGCTGCGCGACGGCGTGCTCGACCGGCTGACGCGCGACCACACGTACGTCCAGCGCCTGGTCGATTGCGGGCAGATGACGCGCGAAGCGGCGGCGCGATCCAGTTGCCGTCACGTGCTCGTCAATGCCGTGGGCGGCGTCAACGACTCGGTGTTCGTGGATGTCGAACGCGTGGCATTGGCCGACGGAGACCGCGTGCTGCTGTGCAGCGACGGCCTCACCGACTTCGTGGACGATGCGACGATACGCTCGGTGCTGCTCGCGGCGGACACGGCCGAAGCGGCGTGCCGGGCGCTCGTCGAGCATGCACTTGCCGCCGGCGGACGCGACAACGTCACCGTCGTGGTCGCCTCGTACCGCTGGCGCGAGGTCGATCCCGATCCCACGCGCTGAGCGCCGCCAGCCCTACTCGGCCCGTCCCGTCCGCGCCGCGACGCGCGCGATCGCCTCGGCGTTCACGGCAGCGGCCTCCTCGGCCCCCGACGTCGTGCAGCCAAGGTCGCGCAGGAGGCCGTCGGCCACGTCGTAGATCCAGCCGTGCACCGACAGGGGCTGGCCGCGCTGCCAGGCGTCGCGCACGACCGTGGTGCGGCACACGTTGCGCACCTGCTCGATGACGTTCAGCTCGCACAGGCGGTCCACGTTGATCGCCGGCTCGGGCGACACGTCGACGATGGCGCGATGCCGTTCGTCCACGTCCTGGATGTGACGCAGCCAGTTGTCGATGAGCCCGAGCGACGCGCGCGTGTACGCGGCCTTCACACCGCCGCAGCCGTAGTGGCCGACGACGAGGATGTCGCCAACCGCGAGGGCGTCGACGGCGTACTGCAGCACCGACAGGCAGTTGAGGTCGGTGTGCACCACGACGTTGGCGACGTTGCGGTGCACGAAGAGCTCACCCGGCGCCAACCCCGTGATCTGGTTGGCGGGGACGCGGCTGTCCGAGCAGCCGATCCACAGGTACTTCGGTGACTGCTGCGCCTCGAGCGACGCGAAGAACTGCGGGTCGCGCCGTGTCGTCTCGCGCGCCCAGAGGCGGTTGTTGTCGAAGAGGTGGGGAAGCGTGCGCATGCGAGGCCGTCGTCAGCGTCCGAGAAGCAAGGAGAGCAGCGTGCCTAGCTGTCGCCTTCGAGAAAGCGCACCATGCCGGCGGCGTTCCGGTAGGTGGTGCGGCGAAGCACCGATCCATCCTCGTCGATCACGAGGATCGTCGGGATGCCGGCGACCTCGTACCGGCTGGCGATGGCCGGCTGCAGGTCCACGTCGATCACGAGCGGCACGTACCCGTCGCGCACGGCAGCGGCAACCTCCGGCCGCGGCCAGACGTCGTGCTTCATCGTGATGCACGGCGGACACCAGTCGGCCGCGAAGTCCACGAGCACGGGACGTCCGCTGCGCCGTGCTTCCGCGAGCGCCGAATCGAGATCGGCATGCCACGCGATGGCCGTCTCGGGCGGCACACGGCCCGTTCGCTTGTACCAGGTGCCCTTCAGCATCGGCCACTGCATGAACAGCAGGAAGCCGATGACCAGCACCCACGCCACCGTCTCGCGCGACGGCCTGCGCAACGACCACACCATCATCAGGACTCCAGTGAGTTGACGGCGCCCTTCGATCGGATGACGCCGCGCGGCCGCTTCACGTCTGGCGCGCCTACTCAAGAACTAATCGAAAGCCAGCCGTAGCGCAACCCACCCAGCTCACGGACGCGAAGAATCGCACGGAGGGTACAAGACGTGAACAGTCCACGGCTGAGCCCGAGCGTCTGCCGTTGGACGGGGACCACACGGCTCCGCCGCGGTGACTCCGGGCGGACGTGACTGCCAACGTCCGCAGGCCGCGGATGAGTGTAGCGAAGCCGTAGGCTGGCACGAGCGTTGCTCGCAGAAGGGTTCAAGGAGCCTTACGTGAAAAGACGCGACCGCCACTCCGGCCGTGCAGCTTCGGTCGCCATCCTCATCTGTGGAGTGATGGTGCTGCCGGCCTCACAGGGCCGACTGGACGTCCATGCGTTCTCGCCTGGTGACGTCGCAGGTCAGGCGCCCGCCAACGCCGACGCGAAGACGATGGCGGAGTTCACCGAGCGCGTGAAGGCGTACGCCGAACTGCACCGCAAGGTGGAGGACACGCTGGATCCCCTGCCGGACGAAGCGACACCGGAGGCCATCGACAGGCACCAGCGGGCGTTCGCGGATCGGCTCTCGAAGGCACGCGCCGGCGCACGGCGTGGGGACGTGTTCACGCCCGAGATGCAGCGCCTCGCGCAAACACTGATCGCACGCCTCTTCAAGGATCCACGGGCGCGCCGCGACCTTCGGGCATCGGTCATGGAGGACAACCCTGCGGGCGTGAAGATCGCCGTGAACGGCCGCTATCCCGACGCCGTTCCGCTGAGCACGATGCCGCCGGACATCCTGAAGCAGTTGCCGCCGCTGCCCGAAGAACTGGAGTACCGCTTCGTCGGCGACGCCCTCATCCTGCTCGATCCCGACGCGCACATCATCGTCGACTACGTCAGGCGTGCGCTCCCGTGATAGGTCGTCATGTCTGCTGCACGCGCACTCGGTGCCTTCGGCTCTTTCGCTGCCACGCTCGCACTGGCGGGATGTCTCGCCTCCACGCCACCGCGCGCGGAGCGCTCAGCCGCGCTGCGGCCGCAGGCGAGCGAGGCTCGACAGGGGGACGCAGGGCGCGCTCAGCGCCTGTCCGTGCCCAACGCGAAGGAGTCGCTCAAGTTCGCGGTGCTCGGCGACTTCGGCACCGGCGATCGCCGCCAACGTGAACTCGCGGAACGGATGGCGCTGGTGCACGACGCGTTCCCGTTCGAGTTCGTCGTGCTCGTCGGCGACAACATCTACGGCGCGGAGCGCCCTCAGGACATGAAGCGGAAGTTCGAGGAGCCGTACCGCACGCTGCTCGACGCCGGCGTCGAGTTCTACGCCTCGCTCGGCAACCACGACGCGCGCGAGCAGCGCTTCTACAAGTTGTTCAACATGGGAGGGCGCCTCTACTACTCCTTCAAGGCGCCGAAGCAGGACGTCCGGTTCTACGCGCTCGAGAGCACGTACATGGAGCCCGAGCAGCGCGCCTGGATCGAGCAGGAGCTCGCGAGCACCCGGGAAGACTGGAAGATCGTCTTCCAGCACCATCCGCTCTATTCATCGGGCGGCCGGCACGGCTCCGACCGGCAGCTGCGCGAGGCGCTCGAGCCCGTGTTCGTCGAGCACGGCGTGGACGTCGTGCTCGCGGGGCACGACCACATCTACGAGCGCACGAAGCCGCAGCACGGCATCGTGCACTTCGTCGCCGGCTCCGGCGGCAAGCTCCGCCGCGGCGATGCCCGACGGCAGCAGCCGTTCTCGGCGGCCGTCGAGGACGAGACGAACGTGTTCCTCGTGATCGAGATCCTCGACGACCGGCTCTCGTTCAATGCGATTGCCGCCGACGGCCGCATCGTCGACGCAGGCGAATTCGAGCGCTCGGAGGTGGCCGCCACCGGCCAGACGATGGCGAAGGGGGCGCCGAAGTGAGGATCGCCAGCTGCCGCGGGGCGAGGACGAGCACGTTCGTGCGCGGCTTCGGCGTCGGCGCGATCTTCTTCGTCCTGTCGAGCGGGTGCGCAGTACGCGGCGCACGCAACAACCCACCGCCGGACGCCGCGCGCCGCAAGGACGTGATCGCGCGGGCGCGCGTCTGGTCCCCGACCGACGTCAGCGCCATGAACGTCCGGCGCGGCCCCGATGGCCGGCGCGCGCCTGCGCCCGAAGCGCTCGTCGACTGCACGTACGTGCCGCGCGACACGGGAGGCCGGACGCCGAAGTTCCTCTGCGAGTTGCGCAATGGCGACCTCGTGATGGTGAAGCATGGGCGCGACAACGGCGAGGTGTACGCGGAGGTCGCCGCGACGAGGCTGCTGTGGGCGCTCGGCTTCGGCGCAGACCGCGTCTACCCGGTGCGCGTGCGGTGCCATGGCTGCCCGGACGAGGAGGGGCGCCCGGCGACGGAGGGTGGCGTCCGTCGGTTCGACGTGGCGACAATCGAGTTGCGGCGCCCGGGCCGACCCTTCGACGACGAACGGAGCGGCTGGTCCTGGCGGGAACTCGATGACATCGAGCCTGCGCGCGGGGGCTCGTCGCGCGCCCAGCGCGACGCACTGATGCTGCTCGCGGCGATGCTGCAGCACTCCGACAGCAAAGAGCAGCAGCAGCGCCTCACGTGCGACGGCGCGGCCACCGGGCGCGAGCCGTGTCGCCGCCCGTTCATGTACATCGACGACCTCGGCAAGACCTTCGGCACGTCGAGCGCATTGAACCGCGACGGGCCCTCGGCGGTGAACCTCGCCGCCTGGTCGGGCACCCCGATGTGGGCCGACGACGAGGGATGCCGCGCGAACCTGGCGGGCTCGTTGACCGGCTCGCTGCAGTACCCCGTCGTCTCGGACGAGGGACGACGCTTCCTTGCGCGCCTGCTGAACCGGCTCACGGACCGCCAGTTGCGTCAGCTGTTCGCCGTTGCCCGCTTCCCGCTGCGCGCCGACGCGCCGCGTGCGGAACACGTGCGCGTCGTCGACGAGTGGCTCCGGGCGTTCCGGGCCAAGGTCGCGCAGATCACCGAACGGTCCTGCGCACCTGCGCCGACGAAGGTGGAGACGGCGGCATCGCGTCAGCCGCGGCTACCTGCCAGACAGGTACAGCGCGAAGCCGTCGCGCACTGAGGTCGCCGCCGTCGCCAACGCGGTGCGGATGCGCACCGACGAGAGGTCGCTGCCTCGCGCCTCGATCAGTTCCGCCGCATGCGCCGAGACGATCGGCTCGTGATCGGCGAGGGCGCGCAGCAAGCGCTCCGGATCCGCATGGGCCGCGACGAGGCGTTCGGCGTAGCCGCGCGCCGACGTGAACACGCCGTCGCCATCGGCATCCACCCACACCGGCGCCGTCAGGCCGAACACGATCGGGCTCCACTCCGTCGTCGTCGGCTGATAGGGGCGCGGGTTCGCCCACGACGGATGCGTCACGCCCGGGCCGCTCGCGATGACCACGATGAAGTAGTCGTGGCGTCGCCGTGGGAGGGGCCACTCCAGCCTGATCTTTTCCACGCGTCCGGCGCCCGCGTCCGGTACCCGCGCCGACGCGGTTTCGCGTCCGTCGAGGAACAGCGCGACGCGATCGGCGGCGATCCACGTGGCGCCCTGCACGCGCACGCCGACGCTCGTCGCGCGCGAAGCATCGACGAGGTCGCCCGGACCGGCATCGCCGACGCGGATCTCCGGGAAGAGGCCGAGACTGACCACGACCCGACCTTCGGTGAACGCCCGGATGGCGTGATCGATGGGGAGGCGGCCGGCGTCGCTGTCGTCGATGCGCACGTAGGTGCGGCCCTGGCCGACGATGAACCGACTCACGTCGTGGGAGTCGCTGGCCCCGACGGGCGTGATGCGCTGCCCGCGGCCGAGGAGCGCGAACCAGCTGCGCACCGGCTCCATCCAGTCCGATCGCATGGCCCCGGAGTTGACGACCTCGATGCCGGCGAACGCGTGCGGCAGCGGCTGAAGCCGACCGGTGACGGGATGGAAGCGCTCACGGCCGAGCGGAGTGAACTGGCGGTGCTGGTCGTGCGGGTGATTGAGGATCGTGAAGGCACCAGTCACCGCCGGGAATACGTTGAAGTGTCCCTGCGTCGTGGTCACCTCGCTGCCGACCATCGTGCTCGAGTAGCGTGAGACCCCGGCGGCCGCGAGCGAGGGCGCATAGTCTTCAGCCTCGTCGTGCTCGGCCGAGATCGCGAGTTCCACGCCCTCGCCGGCGAGCGTCAGCATGCGGTCCTGCAGCGACGCATCGCCGTGTCCGCTGCGCTCGAGAGTGTGGATGTGCGTATCGGCGGCCGCCCATCCCCGGGTATCGACCTCGCGTTCGAGGCGGAGTGTGACCGTCGGCGTGTCGCCTGCGCGCACCGTGAGTCGCGCCTCGTCGATGCCGTACTCGGGACCGCGCGTCGCCCGCACCTCGTACGTGCCTGGCATCAGGCCCACGCGCACGTCCCCGCCGCCCGTGTACGCGAC
>JAEYZV010000449.1 GCA_023427865.1 Acidobacteriota bacterium | reverse complement strand
CCACCACCGTGGCGTGGTGCACGCCGCCTCGGTTCACCGGCCTTCGGCAGCACCCCCCGCGACGATGCCGCGCAGCCGACGCTGGAGCTCCGTCACCGTGACGCGATGCGCGGGGTCGGCGGCCAGGTTGCGCAGTTCATCCGGGTCCGCGGCCGCGTCGTAGAGCTCGGTGCCTCTCGCGCCGCCATCCCATTCCGTGTAGCGCCAGCGCTCGGTGCGGAGGCTGTACCCCATGAACGGCTCGGCCGCGCCTCCGCGCCGGACCTGCGACACCGCGGCATGGGTCCAGGGCGCTCGCGGGTCGGTGAGGAGCGGCAGCAGGGAGCGCCCGTGCAGGCCCGCTGGCGGCGCGACGCCCGCAAGCGCCGCGAGCGTCGGGTACAGGTCCAGGAACTCGACGACACGCGGACTCGCCGCGCCGCGCGCGAGGACGCCCGGACCGGCGACGACGAGCGGTGCACGTGTGGCGCGCTCGAACAGCGTCTGCTTCATCCACTGCCCCCGGTCACCCAGGTGGTATCCGTGATCGCTCACGAAGACGACGATCGTGTCGTCGGCCAGGCCGAGACGATCGAGCGCATCGAGCAGGCGGCCGACGTTGGCGTCCAGGAACGAGATCGACGCGTAGTAGGCCCGCCGCGTGAGCCGTTGCTGGTGCTCGTCCAGGCCCCAGTGCGGAGGGTTCGTGAACCAGGCGGCCGCCGGCACGTCGCCGGCCCGCGGCGCCGGAGAGGGCAGCCGCACCGATTCGAGCGGGTACATGTCGAAGTACTTCGCCGGCGCGATGAACGGACAGTGCGGACGGTAGAACCCTGCGGCCAGGAAGAACGGACGGTCGCGGTAGCGCTCGAGCAGGGCAATCGCTTCCGAGGCGACCTTGCCGTCGGTGTGCGCCTCGTCCGGCGCCGGCGACGCGTAGTGGGCCAGTGCGCTGCCGAAACCCTGGCGCTGCGGCGTGAAGTTGGTGAGCATCGGTTCTTCGTCCTTGTCGATGCCCCGCGGGTTCACCGTGTGGTCCCAGGACGCGGGATCGTCGAGCCCCGGCGTGCCGATCTGCCCCGGATTGCCGTAGTGGTAGATCTTTCCGACGCGCGCCGACACGTACCCCGCGCGCCTGAACATCTGCGGCAGCGTGACGACATCGGGGTGGAGCGCGCGGAAGTCGGTCTGCAGATCGTGGACGCGCGTGGTGTCGGGCCGCAGTCCCGTCAACATCGACACGCGGCTGGGGCTGCACAGCGGGAACTGCGTGTAGGCACGCGTGAAGCGGACGCCGCGGGCGGCCAGCCGATCGAGGTTCGGCGTCCTCACCACCGGGTGTCCGAACGTCCCGACATCGTCGCTGAGGTCGTCGGCCATGATGAGCAGCACGTTGGGCCGCCGTTCGGGGGGCTGCGCGGATGCGACGGCTGCTCCGGCGGCCGTGAGCGCGACCCACGCGAGCACGAGGAGAGCGGCACGAGCGGGCATCGACGACTCCTGAGTGGGCCTGCGGCTACGGGTGCGGCAGTCGGTCATGGACGAGCGTGTACCACAGGAACGGGTTGAACCGCAGGGGCGTTCTGCAAGGAAGGATCGCGACGCTGCTCATCGGCGCAGCGCCGCGCGTGCCTGCGTCAGTTCTTCACGCGCTGGCTCCGCGGCGCGTTCGCACATCGACACCAGGGTCTGGTGGTACTTCGTGGCGGTGGCGGTGTCGGCAGCGGCAGCGGCGGCAGTCGCCGCGCCGGCGAGCGAACGGAACCGGTTCGGCTCCTTGGCAAGCGTCGCCTCGAACGCCGCCAGCGCCGCCCGGCTGTCTCCCGACGCGAGGAGCATCTCGCCGAGCAGCTCGCGCGCCGGCGCGAGGGGGCCCGGCGTCACCGCGGACTTCTCGGTCCGGTCTTCGGCGTCCGCGGCGGCGCGCAGCGTCCCGAGTGCGCCGTTGCGATCGCCTTGCGCGAACGCGAGCCACGCACTGGCAATGTCGCGCTGGATCGCGACCTGTTTTGCCCAGTAGTCCTCCTGGCGGCTTGCCTGCTCGGCCTGCAGCGCGGCGAGCCGCGACACGGCGTCCCGTGCCGCACCGACGTCGCCAGCCCGCGCCGCGCCGATCGCCCGGGCGAACTCGGTCAGGGCGTCCGCGTACGGCAATCCGCTCGAACGGCGCTCGAGGGTCGCGGCTTCCGCCCATGCGCCACGCTCCATCACCCAGCGCGCCGGGATCGCGGCCATTGCGAAGTACCCGGCCGAGGCTGGTGCTGCCCCGCCGATGGCCTTCGGATCGAAGCGCGAGGCGATCTCCGGAAGTGACTGCAGCAACTGCCGGGCCGCGCCGTCCTGCGCGGTCTGCAGGTAGGCATACATCTGGTAGTCGGAGGCGTGCAGTTCTTCGGCCGTCGATCCGAGGCGCCGAGCAGCGGCGGCCGACGCGATGTTGGTGTCGATGGATGCCTGCCAGGAACCGACACGCGTGAACGTGTGAGACGGCATGTGCAGCGCGTGCGGCGCCGCGGGTGCGATGGCCGCGTAACGTTCGGCCGCGCGCAGCGCCCGCGGGGCGAGCGCCGGCACGTCGTAGCTGTGGATGATGTAGTGCGCCAGACCCGGGTGGTCGGGCATGCGCTCGAACAGCGGCTCGAGGATGGCCACCGCCATCAGCCGGCCGCGGTAGCTCTTGTCGTCGGGGTCCTCTGCTGCGGTGAGCGCCAGGGCGTGAAAGATCGCCGCCTCGCTGTCGGACGGGTAGCGTCGGGCGAGGTCGCGCATCGCGTCCCGGTACGCCTCCACACGCACCTTCTGCGTGCGTCCGGCGGGATCGGCGAACAGCTGGCCGACCGCGGCAACGTACGCCCGCTCGCGTTCGGTGCGCAGGCCGACGGCGTTCGCTCGCTCGACCGCGGCGAGGCCCCGGCTCAACTGCTCAGCGGTCCGCTGGTTGAGCGCGAACGGATTGCCCCAGTAGCTGAGCGCGACACCCCAGTGCGTCATCGCGCAGGCAGGATCGGCGGCCAGCGCCGCCTCGAACCCGGCGATTGCGTCACCGAACTCGAACGAGTGCAGCAGCGCCACGGCCCGGTCGAACGACGATGCGGCAGCGGGGGCGCAGGAGGTCTCGAAGTGCACGCGGCCGAGGCGCTCGTGGTCCGCTGCGGGATGCCGATGCTCCTGCGCGGCCACGGGCGCGCACAGCAGGGCGAGCCACGTGGCCGTGGCGAGCATGACGCGCTTCATGGTGGGACTCCTGACACAGGGATGGTACTCCCGAGCGCCGGGGTCGCGTTCTACGGCAGGGTATCGCTCGCGCACGCCAGCCCGGCGGGTCATCGACTCGGGCTGCTCGTCCTGCTGCCGCCGATGGTCGGCGGCCTGCTCGTGGGTCTGCTGGCCCGCTACGGTTCGGCCGCCATTCGCGGGCATGGCATTCCCGAGGCGATGGAGCAGGTGCTCACCAACCGTAGTCGCATCCCGCCACGCATCACGATCCTCAAGCCGCTCTCGGCCGCGATCGCCATCGGCACCGGCGGTCCGTTCGGGGCCGAGGGGCCCATCATCGCCACGGGCGGCGCACTCGGCTCGTTGTTGGGTCAGGCCGTGCGGGTCACGGGTGTGGAACGGAAGATCCTGCTGGCCGCCGGCGCGGCGGCGGGCATGGCGGCGACGTTCGGAACGCCCGTGGCGGCCGTGCTGCTGGCCATCGAGCTGCTGCTGTTCGAGTTCCGCGCCCGCTCGATCATTCCTGTGGCTCTCGCCACTGTCGCGGCGACGGCCGTGCGCGTCGCGCTGCACGGCGCCGACCCGGCGTTCGCGATGCCCGTCGTACCGCAGCCTGGTGGTGCCGCGATCGCGCTCTACACCGTCGAGGGCGCGCTCATGGGACTGCTGGGCGTAGCCGTCACGCGGGCCGTGCTGGGCATCGAGGACCTGTTCGAACGGCTGCCGCTGCACTGGATGTGGTGGCCGGTGATCGGAGGCGCCGCCGTCGGCCTGGTCGGCATGGTGGCGCCGGCGACGCTGGGCGTCGGCTACGAGAACATCGAAGCCATCCTGCAGGGCCTCGTGTCATGGCGCGGGCTCCTGTTCCTGGCCGGCCTGAAGTTCGTCTCGTGGTCGATTGCACTCGGCAGCGGGAAGTCGGGAGGCACGCTGGCGCCGCTGTTCACGGTCGGCGGGGCGCTCGGCGGGGCCTTCGGGGTCGGCGTCGCGGTGCTCATGCCCGACGCCGGCATCGACCCGCGCCTGGCCGGCCTCGTCGGCATGGCGGCGCTTTTCACCGGAGCGTCCCATTCGATGCTGGCGTGGGTGGTCTTCGCCTTCGAGGCTACCCGGCAGCCGGTCGGCATGCTGCCGCTGCTCGGCGGGTGCGCTGCCGCTTACCTGATCTCCATGCTCAACATGCGCTACTCGATCATGACCGAGAAGATCGTGAGGCGGGGGATCCCGGTGGCGCGTGGCTACGAGGTGGATCACCTGCGCCAGCAGCTCGTGCGCCATTGGGCTGCAAATCCGGTCGTCACGCTCGGCGCCGACGAGGCGCTCGAGCACGTCCGGGTCAGGCTGCGGGACGAACCGTCGCTCACGCACCAGGGCTTCCCGGTGGTCAGCGCCGAGGGATCACTCGTCGGCGTGGTGACGCGCCGCGACATCCTCGGCCCGCAGGTCGTCGGCAGTGTCGTGGGCGACGTCGTGAAGAGACCGCCGGTCGTCGCGTATGGTCACTGGTCGCTGCGCGAGGCCGCCGACGTGATGGTGCAGCAGCACGTCGGCCGCTTGCCGGTCGTCGAACGCGCAGCGCCCGGGCTCGTGGTCGGCATCCTGACGCGCAGTGACCTGCTCCGGGCACACGGCGTGCGGCTCACCGAACTCCAGCACCGCGAGGAGCCGTTCGCCCGCGCACGGCCCCGCTGAGTCCGGGCGGGACTCGGCGCGTGATAATCGTCGGGCAGGCGGCTTTCGCGCTGATCCGATCGCGGGCGCCTCGACACGGCATGGCTGAAGAGGTCAAGAACTACATCACGCCAGGTGGCTACCGCCGACTCCAGGAGGAGCTCGCGCACCTGTGGAAGGTCGAGCGGCCGCCGGTCGTCACGACCGTGGCCTGGGCGGCCGGCAATGGCGATCGCTCCGAGAACGGCGACTACATCTACGGCAAGAAGCGACTGCGCGAAATCGACCGGCGCATCCGCTACCTGTCCAAGAGCCTCGACCGCGCCGTGGTCGTCGACAACGCCGGCAAGCGCATCGACCGCGTGTTCTTCGGCGCCACCGTGTCCATCGCCTTCGAGAGCGGCGAGGAGCGCGACGTCACCATCGTCGGCGTCGACGAGCTGGACACGGCGCCCGGGCGCGTCTCCTGGCGGTCCCCCCTCGCCAGGGCGCTGCTGAAGGCGAAGGTCGGCGACACGGTGACGCTGCGCGCCCCCCGCGGCGACGAACACATCGAGATCCTCGCGGTGCGGTACGAGGAGCTGCGCTAGCGGCCTGGCGGCCGGTGGGCGTCGACCCCGACGCGACACGCTCGGGCGTCGGGGGCGCGCGTACGTCAGTCGGTCGGGACCGCACCCGCCCGACTCACGAACGCGTCAGCGACGCCTGACGCAAGCGTCGCCGTGTCGGCGTACGAGATGTTCGACGTCACGGCGACGGCGATGCCGCGCTCCGGCAGGATCAGGAGCGACGCGGCCATTCCGCCGAGGACCGCGCCGTCGTGGCCGACCGCACGCACCTGTTCGCCGCCCAGCGTGACGGTCTCGAGATTCCAGCCGAGGCCGTAGCCGGTCTCCTCGCCCGACCGCAGCTGCTGCGAGGTCTGCAGCAGTCGCACGGTCTCGGGCCGCAGCAGCGTCCCGCCGTTCATCGCCATCCCGAAGCGGACGAGATCGGACGGCGTGGACAGGAACACGCTGGCACCCGCATAGCACGAATGATCGAGCTGGCGCATCAGGTGCAGCCCGTACCGGGGATCGGCCGAGTACCTCGGAAAGTAGGGCGTGGCACGACCTGCGGTCCGCTCCGCGGCGGGGTCGGGGCGTGTCGCCTCCATGCCGAGTGGCTCGAACACCCGGTCGCGCATGAACCGGAGGAATGGCTCGTTCGCGGCCTCCTCGATGGCGGCGCTCACGAGAATCCAGCCGTAGCTCGATGGCGAGAACTGCGTGCCCGGTTCGAAGCGCAACGCGGCGTCGGCAAACACCGGCAGCGCCTCGACCGGGTGGTCGCAATGCTGACCGAACAGCGGACCTTCGTCACCGCCATCGGTCTTGACGCCCGCCGTGTGTGCCATCAGCTGGCGCAACGTCACCGGCCATGGCTTCTTCGGATACTCGGGCACGTGCACCTGAATCTCGTCGTCAAGGTTCAGGCGGCCCTGCTCCAGCAGCAGGCCGGCCGCGGCCGACGTGAGCGCGATCGAGGCCGTGCCAATCCTGAACTGCGTCGCCGGGTCCACGGGCGCCTGCCCGTCGAGGTCGGCCCAGCCGAAGCCCTCAGCCCACACGATCTCGCCGCCCACGCCGACGGCCACCGAGAGGCCGGGCAGGTTCTGCTCCGAGATGCCGGCGCGCATCACCGCGCGCGCGCGGTCGGCGGCCGCCATCCACTGCGGTTTCGGTTCCGACTGCAGCGTCGATGGCACGTTCGACGGCTCGGGATGCAGTCGCGTCGCCGTCGCGGTGACGTACACGTGAAGCCCGGAGATCGCCGCGAGCAGCCCACCGACGCCGACCACGACGAGCGCAAGCCAGGTCTCGACCCGGTTCCATCCTCTTGCCACCTCTGTTCTCCGCTTCTGTGCGCCCCATCGCGCCACCCGCCGCAGAATGCGTCAGCTGACCTCCGGGTGTCTTCATCGACTCGTGAGCGTTCCGTGAGATCCCAGTGAGCGCCCTCGTCGACCAAGCCCAGCAGCGTCGTCCCCTTCCTTACGTGGGCGTCGGATCTTGCCCGACGCGACCGCCAGCCGCAGGCTCACCGGCAACGTAAGCCGCAAGGTGCCTGCCGGTGAGCGTGGCACGGGACGCGACGAGGTCGGCGGGCGTGCCCTCGAACACGATGCGGCCGCCATCGTGGCCGGCGCCGGGACCGAGGTCGATGATCCAGTCGGCGTGCGCCATCACCGCTTGGTGGTGTTCGATCACGATCACCGACTTGCCGGAGTCGACGAGGCGGTCGAGCAGCGCAAGCAGATGCTCGACGTCGGCCAGGTGGAGGCCGGTGGTCGGCTCGTCGAGCACATAGATGCCGCCGCTGTCGGCCATCGATGTGGCGAGCTTCAGCCGCTGCCGCTCGCCGCCGGAGAGCGTGGTGAGCGGCTGGCCCAGGCTCACGTAGCCGAGACCCACATCGGCGAGACGGCCAAGGATGGCCTGCGCGGCCGGAGTACGCGCCGCGCCCGTGCCGAAGAACTCCCGGGCTTCGACCACCGACATCGCCAGCACCTCGCTGATGTCCTTGCCCCCGAGCTGGTACTCCAAAACGTCGGCCTGGAAGCGCTTGCCGCCGCACTCCTCGCACGTGGTCGCGACCCCTGCCATCATCGCCAGGTCGACGTACGTGACGCCCGCGCCGTTGCAGGTCGGGCAGGCGCCCTCCGAGTTCGCGCTGAACAGCGCCGGCTTCACGCCATTGGCTTTGGCAAACGCCGCGCGGATGGGATCGAGCACGCCGGTGTAGGTGGCCGGGTTGCTGCGCCGCGACCCGCGAATCGGCGCCTGGTCGATCGACACCACACCCGCGGCAGGCAGCGAACCATGCACGAGCGAGCTCTTGCCCGAACCGGCCACGCCCGTGACGACGACGAGCACGCCCAGCGGGATGTCGACGTCCACGTCCTGCAGGTTGTTGGTGTTGGCCCCGCGAATCGGCAGGGTTCCTGCGGCCGGACGGACCATCGGCTTGAGACGCGACCGATCGTCGAGATGACGCCCCGTCAGCGTCGCGCTCGTCCGCAGGCCTGCGACGGTGCCCTCGTAGCAGACGTTGCCGCCAGCCGCACCAGCGCCCGGGCCGAGGTCGACAACGTGGTCCGCGATGGCAATCGTCTCGGGCTTGTGCTCGACCACGAGCACCGTGTTCCCCTTGTCGCGCAGCCGCAACAGCAGCGCGTTCATCCGCTGGATGTCGTGCGGGTGCAATCCGATCGTCGGCTCGTCGAAGACGTAGGTCACGTCGGTGAGCGACGACCCGAGGTGCCGGATCATCTTCGTCCGCTGCGCCTCGCCTCCCGACAACGTTCCCGACGGACGCTCGAGCGAGAGATACCCGAGCCCGATGTCCACGAACGACTCGAGCGTCTCGGTGAGTGCCTCGAGCAGGGGCGCGACGGCCGGGGCCTGCAGTGTGCGCACCCATCTGGCGAGATCGGTGATCTGCATCGCGCACGCGTCGGCGATGCTGATGCCTGCGATCTTCGACGACCGTGCTGCCCGCGTGAGACGCGTGCCGTCGCACTCGGGGCACACGCTGAACGTGACCGCACGGGCCACGAAGGCGCGGATGTGCGGCTGCAGCGCGTCGACGTCCTTGGACAGGAATGACTTCTGGATCTGCGGGATGAGGCCCGTATAGGTGATGTTGATGCCATCGACCTTGATCTTCGTCGGCTCCTTGTGGAGCAGGTCGTGCAGTTCACGCCTGGTGAACTTCCGGATCGGCCTGTCCGGATCGAAGAAGCCGCAGCTGCGGAAGATGCGTCCGGACCAGCCCTCCATGCTGTAGCCGGGAATCGTCAGCGCGCCTTCGTTGAGCGACTTGCTGTCGTCGTACAGCGCTGACAGATTCACGTCGTTCACGCGTCCCATGCCCTCGCAGCGGGGGCACATGCCGCCAAGGCGGCTGAACGTCGCCTTCCTGGCCTGCGTCCTTCCCTCTCCGCGCTCGATGGTGATGCCGCCGCTCCCCCTCACGGTGGGCACGTTGAACGAGTAGGCGGTCGAGGGGCCGATGTGCGGCGTCCCGAGGCGGCTGAAGAGGATGCGCAGCAGCGCGTTGGAGTCGGTGACGGTGCCGACCGTCGAGCGCGGATTGGCGCCGATCCGCTCCTGGTCCACGATGATCGCCGTGGTCAGCCCGTCGAGCAGGTCGACGTCCGGTCGCGCCATGGTCGGCATGAAGCCCTGCACGAACGTGCTGTAGGTCTCGTTGATGAGCCGCTGCGACTCGGCAGCGATCGTCCCGAACACGAGCGAGCTCTTGCCCGACCCCGAGATCCCCGTGAACACGGTCAGCCGCCGCTTGGGAATCGTCAGGCTGATGTTTGCGAGGTTGTTCTCGCGCGCGCCGCGCACCCGGATCAGGTCGTGCCTGTCGGCCGGGTGGAGCTCGACCGAAGGACCCGCGCGTCGTCTGGTGGGCATCCGCGCGATCCTGCCACCACGCACCCGGGTCGTCCAGCGTCGCACTCGAGCACACGGGCACGATCATCACTGCTGTCAGAGCTGACCGATGATTGTCGTTGGACGAAGCGGTCTGATGATCGAGCGCACGGTGGCGTCGAAAAGCCGGCAACACGGCGGCCGGCCACCGTCGAGGAGAGTCGAAATGCCGAGCACCGTCCAGTTCCAGCGCGTCCTGCGCGCCGCACCCGAGCGGGTGTATCGCGCCTTCCTCGATCCCGAAGCGAAGGTGAAGTGGCTGCCTCCGCACGGGTTCACCGGCAGGGTGCACCATCTCGATGCGCGCGTGGGCGGCTCCTATCGCATGTCGTTCACCAACTTCACGTCCGGAAAGAGCCATGCCTTCGGCGGCGAGTACCTGGAGCTGGTCCCGCACGAGCGGCTGCGCTGGACCGATCGCTTCGAGGATTCGAACCTGCCGGGCGAGATGACCGTGACGGTGAAGCTGACGCCCGTGTCGGTCGGCACCGAACTGCACATCGTGCAGGAAGGCATTCCCGACCTCATCCCACCCGAGGCGTGCATCGTCGGCTGGCAGGAATCGCTGACGCAGCTGGCGCAGCTCGTCGAGCCCGAGATCCCCGGCTGAACGTGCACGCGATGCCACGCCGATCGGCTGCCCTCCGGGCCAGCCCCCCCGCCCG